>JAQGMX010000039.1 GCA_028292145.1 Variovorax sp. | reverse complement strand
CGCGCAGCAGCAGCAGCTCGAAAGCGCGCAAGGCGGAGGCCTGCGTGGCGGCCTGCGCATCGCCGTGCGACGCCGAAGTGGCCAGCACCTGCACGACGCCGGCGTAGGCATCGAACAGCGCCTCGTGGGCGTCGTCGCGCGCCAGCAGGCGCAGCAACAGTTCGTTGACGTAATAGCCCGACATCAGCGATTCGCCGGTCGGCATCACGTGGCCGCCCATCCATTCGGCTGATTTCAGCGTCCGGATCTCGGCATCGCCGCCGTAGCTCACCTGCAGCGGCTGCAGAGGCAGCAGCACCGGTCGAAAGTTGGAACTCGGGCGTTTCGCGCCCTTGGCGACCAGCGCGATGCGCCCATGATGCCGGGTGAAGGTTTCGAGGATCAGGCTCGACTCGCTCCAGTCGTAGCGGTGCAGCACGTACGCCGGTTCGTGCGAAACGCGCTGCGTCGCCACCCGCGCTTACTCGTAGCCGAAGCTGCGCACGCGCGCTTCGTCGTCGGCCCAGCCGGAACGCACCTTGACCCACATCTCGATGAACACCTTGGCATCGAGCAGCTTTTCGAGTTCCTGCCGCGTCTCGGTGCCGATGCGCTTGATGCGCTCGCCCTTGTCGCCGATCACCATCGCCTTGTGGCCGTCACGCTCGACGACGATGGTCGCGGCGATCTTCAGGAGCCGTTTGTGGCCCTTGCGCTGCGGCGGCTCTTCGTCGAACTTGTCGATGATGACGGTCGATGTGTAGGGCAGCTCGTCGCCGGTCAGGCGGAACAGCTTCTCGCGCACCGTCTCGCTGGCCATGAAACGCTCGCTGCGGTCGGTGAGTTCGTCTTCGGCGTACCACCAGGCCTGCTCCGGCAGGTATTTCTCGCAGATGCCGAACAGTCGCTCGACGTCCTTGGCGTTGTTGGCCGACATCGGCACGAACTCGGCGAAGTTGTGCTTCTGCGCCATCGTCTGCAACCAGGGCGCGATGTCGCCGCGGCGGTGGATGTTGTCGAACTTGTTGGCGATCAGCAGCGCCGGAATGTCCTTGCCCAGCAGGGCCAGCACCTTGGCATCGGCCGGCGTGAAGCTGCCGGCCTCGACCACGAACAGGATCAGGTCGACATCCGCGACGGCGCCCTTCACGGTCTTGTTCAACGACTTGTTGAGCGCATTGGCATGCAGCGTCTGGAAACCGGGCGTGTCGACGAAGACGAACTGCGTGCCGCCGCCCTCGGGCAGCGGACGGCTGCGCATGCCGGTGATCCGGTGGCGCGTGGTTTGTGCCTTGCGCGAAGTGATGCTGATCTTCTGGCCGACCAGCGCATTCAGCAGCGTCGACTTGCCGACATTCGGCTTGCCGACGATCGCGATCAGGCCGCAGCGCTGCACGCCTTCGCCGGTGCTGGCGATGTTCGCCGCACCGGCGTTGAGCTTGCGCAGGTGATCTTCGAGGCTGACGGTCGGCAGTTCGTCCACGTCGCGGTCGTGCGGCTCGGCGGAGGCTGTCGGTGCGGTCGGATCGATGGGAGCGATTGCTTCGTCGGAAGGTATTTTGGAAGAATTCATTTTGCTTTCGTCCCGCGGGACTTCACTCGGATCAGCATCGCAGCCGCAGCGGCTTGTTCGCCGGCACGGCGCGAGCCGCCGATGCCGCGTTCGCTCAGCCCCAGTTCGGGCACCTTGCATTCGACATCGAAGGTTTGTTTATGGGCCGCACCCAGCGTGCTCGCCACGCTGTAGACCGGCAGTTTCATTCTGTGCCCCTGCAGCCATTCCTGCAATTCGGTCTTGGGGTCCTTGGCCGCGGCGTCCATGCGGGCGTTGATCTCGACATCTTCATAAAGGCGGCGGACGACCTTCTGCGCAGCCTCGTAGCCGGCATCCAGATAGACCGCGCCGATCAGCGCCTCGATGGCGTCCGCAAGAATCGAAGGCCGGTTCGGGCCGCCCGACCGCGCTTCGCCCTCCCCCAGACGCAGCAGCGGCGGCAAAGCCAGCTTGAGTGCAAGCTGATGGAGCGTTTCCTGTTTGACCAGATTGGCACGCACACGCGACAGATCGCCCTCAGGCAACGCCGAGAGCCGCTCGTAGAGCAGATGCGATACCGCCAGGCTCAGGACGGAATCGCCGAGAAATTCGAGCCGCTCGTTGTGATCGGCGGAAAAACTGCGGTGCGTGAGTGCGAGTTGCAGCAGCCGCACATCCGAGAACGAATGCTGAAGACGCGCCTGCAGCGCAGCATGGGCGCCTTCTGCCTGTTTGACCACGTCTCTCAATTAGCGGGACAGGCCCTGCCCCTTGTACTTGAGCACCAGGAAGGCGGGTCCGAAAAGGTGGATCTCACGGTCATAGGCGAAAGAGACGACGACCTTCTCGCCGACCTTCTGCACATCCAGATCCTTGCCGCTGACAGCCTTGAAGTCGTCGATGGCCTGGGAGCGGTCGAAGATGGCACGCACTTCGGGCACGGTCGATCCTTCGGCCGCCTTGTTGGCCGCCTTGGTGATCGCCTGGTATTCGATCAGCGTCGGAATCACCTGCGCCACCACCACACCGACGCACGCCAGCACGACAGCCACGAACAGCAGCCCGATGAATGAAATACCGCGCTGCCTCGACGCGCGAACCGCCCTTTGGACCCTCATTTTCTCTACCCCTCGATGATTGCTTTTATTGGAATGGACCGATGCGCTTCAGGTCGCCGAAATTCATCCAGACGAAGAAGGCCCGGCCGACGATATTCTTGTCCGGAACGAAGCCCCAATAGCGCGAATCCAGCGAATTGTCGCGGTTGTCGCCCATCATGAAATAGTGACCGGCAGGCACCTTGCAGACAACGCCTTCGATACTGTAGCGGCAGTTTTCCTGGTTGCCGAACGGCATGACTTCGACTTCGGAAATGCCGGCGCGGCGGTTCTCGTCGTTGAGGATGTTGTGCTTGTGGGCGCCCAGGTTCTCGCTGAACTGCTTCAGGTAGCGCATCGTGTCTTCGTCGAAGAAGTCCGGCACCGCAGCCTTGTCGACCGGCTTGCCGTTGATCGTCAGCTTCTTGTTCAGGTACGCCACCTCGTCGCCGGGAATACCGACCACGCGCTTGATGTAGTCGAGCGACGGTTGCGGCGGGTAACGGAAAACCATCACGTCGCCACGCGCGGGCGGCGTGCCGTCCGTGATCTTGGTGTTGATCACCGGCAGACGCAGGCCGTAGGTGAACTTGTTCACCAGGATCAGATCGCCGGTGAGCAGCGTCGGCATCATCGAGCCCGACGGGATCTTGAACGGCTCGAACAGGAAAGAGCGCAGCAGGAAGACCGCGATGATCACGGGGAACAGACCGGCAGTCCAGTCGAGCCACCACGGCTGCATCACCAAACGCTCGCGCGCTTTCTCGTCGACGCGGTCGACCTGGGTGATGCCCTGGCGAGAGAGTTCCGCGCTGCGTTCGGCAAGCGACGCGTCGAGCGCGGCGGCGGCCCGACGGCGCTTCGGCAGGAAGTAGAAGCGCTCGGCCAGCCAGTAGGCGCCGGTGATCACGGTGGCGATGAACAACAGCAACGCGAAGTTGCCTTCGACGGCGCCGAAATACCAGGCGCCGATATAGCTCACGAAGGCCGCGAGGATCAGGGAAGTGAGGAGTGCCATGTCGGGGGAGGAATCAGTCTTCGACCTGCAGGATCGCCAGGAAAGCCTCTTGCGGGACCTCGACCGAGCCGATCTGCTTCATGCGTTTCTTGCCCGCTTTCTGCTTTTCGAGCAGTTTCTTCTTGCGGGAGATGTCGCCTCCGTAGCACTTGGCGAGCACGTTCTTTCGGAGGGCCTTGATTGTCTCACGCGCGATGATGTTGACCCCGATTGCAGCCTGGATCGCGACGTCGAACATCTGCCGCGAAATGATCTCGCGCATCTTCGAAACCACCGCCCGGCCGCGGTACTGGCTTTGCGTGCGGTGAACGATGATCGACAGCGCGTCGACCTTTTCGCCGTTGAGCAGGATGTCGACCTTGACGACGTCGGAGGCGCGGTATTCCTTGAACTCGTAATCCATCGACGCGTAGCCGCGGCTCACCGACTTCAGCTTGTCGAAGAAGTCGAGCACGATCTCGCCGAGCGGCATTTCGTAGGTCAGCATCACCTGGCGACCGTGATAGGCCATGTTGAGCTGCACGCCGCGCTTCTGCACGGCCAGCGTCATCACCGAGCCCACGTACTCCTGCGGCATGTAGAGGTGCACGGTCACGATCGGCTCGCGGATCTCGCTCATCTTGCCGACATCCGGCATCTTCGACGGGTTCTCCACCATGATGACTTCGCCATCGCTGCGAACCACCTGGTAGACCACGCTCGGCGCGGTCGTGATCAGGTCCTGGTCGAATTCGCGCTCCAGCCGTTCCTGCACGATCTCCATGTGCAGCAGGCCGAGGAAGCCGCAACGGAAACCGAAGCCCAGCGCCTGGCTGACTTCGGGTTCGTACTGCAGGGAGGCATCGTTGAGCTTCAGCTTCTCGAGCGCGTCGCGCAGCGAGTCGTACTCGCTGGCTTCGGTCGGGTACAGACCGGCGAACACCTGCGGCTGGATTTCCTTGAAGCCGGGCAACGCCTCGGTCGCCGTGGCTGCCGCGCCACCGGTGCCGGTCTTGATCAGCGTGACGGTGTCGCCGACCTTCGCGGCCTGCAATTCCTTGATGCCCGCGATGATGAAACCCACCTCGCCAGCTTCCAGCGAATTGCGCGACTCGCTGTGCGGCGTGAACACGCCGAGGTTGTCGGCGTTGTAAGTCGCGCCGGACGCCATCATCTTGATGCGCTCGCCCTTGCCGAGCCGGCCGTCGACCACGCGCACCAGCATCACGACGCCGACGTACGCATCGAACCAGCTGTCGACGATCATCGCGCGCAACGGCGCATCGGGATTGCCGCGCGGCGGCGGCATGCGCAGCACCACGGCTTCGAGGATCTCGTCGATGCCCAGGCCGGTCTTGGCCGAGCATGGAATCGCATCGGTCGCATCGATGCCGATCACGTCTTCGATCTCGGTGCGCGCGTTGTCCGGATCCGCGTTGGGCAGGTCCATCTTGTTGAGCACCGGAACGACTTCGACGCCGAGGTCGAGCGCGGTGTAGCAGTTGGCAACGGTCTGCGCTTCGACACCTTGTGAAGCATCGACGACGAGCAGCGCACCTTCGCAGGCGGACAGCGAGCGACTCACTTCATACGAGAAGTCCACATGGCCCGGCGTATCGATGAGATTGAGGTTGTAGACCTGCCCATCCTTGGCCTTGTAATGCAGCGCAGCGGTCTGCGCCTTGATGGTTATCCCACGCTCTTTTTCGATGTCCATCGAGTCGAGAACCTGGGCCTCCATCTCGCGATCGGCCAAGCCGCCGCAGCGTTGGATCAGGCGGTCCGCCAGCGTCGACTTGCCGTGGTCGATGTGCGCAATGATGGAAAAATTTCTGATGTGCTTCATCAACGGGAACGCTTAAGTACTTGAATTGCCTCGACCGCCGAACGCGACAGGCAAGAAAAAAGGGCGCGTCCGAAAGAGACGCGCCCTGAACCAACAAGCAATGGCAACTGCAGTAGTTGGGACTTCATTGTAGGCAAAAAGGGGGGCGCGTACATGTCGGAACCGGGTCAGGAAAGGTCGTTGCAGGTCAGCAACAGGAAACTTATGAACAACTTATCCACAGAGATGGTGGATGAGTCGTTGGACAACTTGTGGGCGATCTGTGGACCGCCGGTGGACTGTTCGCAAACGTCCCGCATGGTGAACACGAGATGCCTCCTTATGCCCGCTAGGTTGTCCAGCAACGTTCCATTCTACTAAAAACTGCTAACGAGCCATTTTCGAAGTTAGTGTCTACAAACTTCAACGCCGACAGGAGTCCTTCAAAAAACTTTTAAAAACTCGATTTGTCTGGGTTCGACAGCCAAAAAAAGACCCCAAACCCGACTGACGGGTGGGGCCACTTGGCAGCCGCCGACACTGCCGGGCTGCTGGCCGACGTCAGCGCGCAGGCCGGATCAGCACGTACTGAGCCCAGTCGCCACGCCTGAAAAGCACGCTGACCGGCTTCGCCTTGTCGGCCTTGGAGACGGCTGCATCGAATTCCTTGACGCTGCCGACTTCGACATTGCCGACCGCGAGAATCACGTCGCCTTCACGCAGCCCGACACGTGCCGCCGCATCGGTGGCCGCGTCGATCTTCACGCCGCCGCGCACCTTCAGTTCTTTCTTCTGCGCTTCCGTCAGTTCGCTGACGGCGAGGCCGAGCGACTTTGCCGCAGCAGAGGCGGACGACTTCGGTGTCGGCTCTTCGCGCTCGACGGCGGGACGCGTCGGCTTGTCGGCTTCGATCTCGGCGACCGTCACGTTCAGGTCCCGCGGCGCGCCGCGTCGGAACACCGTCAACACGCTGCGCGTGCCCGGCTTGGTGTTGCCCACCAGACGCGGCAGATCGCTCGGACGCTCAATCGCCTTGCCGTCAAACTTGATGATGATGTCGCCTGCCTCGACGCCAGCTTTCTCGCCCGGCGAGCCGGCTTCGACGCTGCGAACCAGCGCACCTTGCGCACGGCCCAGGCCGATCGATTCGGCGACCTCTTTCGACACCTGGTCGATCTGCACGCCGATGCGACCGCGCGACACGCGACCGCTGGTGCGCAGCTGTTCGCTGACGCGGATCGCCTCGTCGATCGGGATCGAGAACGAGATGCCCATGAAGCCACCCGAGCGCGAGTAGATCTGGCTGTTGATGCCGACCACCTCGCCGCGCATGTTGATCAGCGGGCCGCCCGAGTTGCCGGGGTTGATGGCGACGTCGGTCTGGATGAACGGCAGGTAATCGCCGGTGTCGCGCTGCTTGGCGCTGACGATGCCGGCCGTGACGGTGTTCTCGAGACCGAACGGCGAGCCGATCGCCATCACCCATTCGCCGACACGCAGCTTCGACACGTCGCCGACCTTCAGGAACGGCAGGCCGGTGGCCTCGATCTTGACCACCGCAACGTCGGTTCGCTTGTCGGCGCCGATGATCTTGGCCTTGAATTCGCGCTTGTCGGGCAGCGTGACGAGCACCTCGGAGGCGTCTTCGACCACGTGGGCATTGGTCATGACGAAGCCATCCGGGCTCAGGATGAAGCCGGAACCGACGCCGCGCGGGCGCGACTCTTCGGACGGTTGCTGCGGACGATTGGGCCGAGGCGACTGGCGCGGCGCGCCGGGCAGTGGCTGACCGAAGAAGCGCCGGAAGAATTCCTGCATCTCCTCGTCCATCTCGCCCGATCCGGGAGCGCCTGGAACGCCAGGCATGGCGCCCTCGCGCTGCGCGACTTTCTCGATCGTCCGGATGTTCACCACCGCCGGGCCGACCTGGTCGACGAGGTCGGTGAAATCGGGCAGCGTGCGCGTCTGGGCGGTCGCACTGGAAACCGGCAGAAAGGTGCCGGCCATCGTCAGCGCCATCGCGCCAGCCGTCAGGAACGTGCGGAAATGCTTCGCTTCGAATTTGCGCATCATCGGTTTTCTTTCAAATACGTGATCAACGGGTGCGGGCGAGGCCCTGGGCAAACGCACGCAGCGTCTGCGGCGGGACTTCGCCGACAGCGGTCAGCCACCAGTCGCCGCCTTTGTCGGTCAGCCGACGGGTCAGCGTATTGGTCGCGCCGGTGGCGAGCAGAACTTCTTTCGACTGCCGTTGCGCGTCGTAGGGCTCGACGAACAGCGACACCGAAGCCATGCCGTCGGAGAAGGTCCACTGCATCGTGCGTTCCGGGTTCGATGCCCCGTCGAGCGCACGGCGGTAGCAGCTGACCGGCCTGAATCCGGCGACGGCGTCGCGCAAGGTCCAGCCCTCGGCTTCTGCCGTCGTGCGTTCCAGCTCGGACTTCTCGATCCGGTAGCCGGTCGTGTTGCCCATCATCTGGGCCAGCGCCTGCGTCTTGACCGGCACATCGAACTGCAATTCGGAGAAAGCCGACTGCTCGACCACCCGGCCTGCGCCGTCGACCGTCTGCAGGGCGATGACCAGACCGGAGCGACGCTCGCTCCAGACCTGATAGCCGAAGCGAAAACCGTCGCGCGGCGCCAGCTGGATGACGTCCGCATCGAAACCGGCAACCCGGCCCTTGCCGAGCGGACGCACTTCATAGAAGTCGGCGATGGCCGTGTCGGATGCGTCGGGCAGGTTCGGGAACAGTTCGAGGTTCTCGCGCTGCTCGCTCTTGACCACCTTCTCGTCGAGCAGGAAGGTCATCACCTTGTCGTTGCGGCGGAACGTGGAACGCGGCGCACCGGTGAGCGCCTCGATGCGCTCCATCAGCACCTTGCCGTCGGCGACATGCCAGATGCGTGCGCTCGACAGATTGCCCGTCGCCGCCGAAACCACGAAGGTGCCGACGTAGGTGCGCTGGCGCGATGCGTCGCGTGCCCGCCTGAGGAATTCGCTGGTGCTGGGGCCGGACGCCGGTGGCGGCGGTGGCAGCCCTGACGGCACGGCGTCGCCGCCGACGGCAACGGCGCCTCCCTGTGTCTGGCCCACTGCCGCCTCTGCGAGGCAGGCCGCGGAAAACAGCAGGACGGCCCTGCGTACGAGAATCGGCATCGAGGCGGTCCTTGCGATCGTGTTCAGCGCGATGGTCCGTCGAAAGTTGCGTTGCGCAGGAAGCCCGAAGGCATCTGCGAAGCGCCGCCGGCCTGGCGATGCGCTTCGAGCAGCACATCGAGACGTGGATCGCGCAGCATCACCTGCGCCTCGTTGTTGCCGATCAGCACGGGCGTGGCGTCGAGGCGCGAAGCGACCTGCACGGGCTGTTGCTGGGTTTGCGGGACCTGCTGCTGCGCCATCTGCATGCCGGCCGGGGCCGCACCGATGCCCACCAGATTCCAGCCGATCGCCGCGGCGGCGGCAAGAGAAGCCGCGCCGGCGACCAGTTTCCAGCGAAACACCGGCTCGTTGGCCGCTTCGACTGCCACCATCTTGACCGGGCGCGCAACACTCCGTTGCGGCACGACGGCTGCGGGCGCGGGCGGCGCTTCGGCAGCCAGACGCTGCTGGAAGCGCGCCATGAAGGCGGCGCTGTCGCTGCACGGCGCGTGCTCGCCGGAACGCAGGACATCGCCGATCACGTGGTACGTGCGCCAGGTCGACTGGAGCGCCTCGTCGGCCGCAATGGCGCCGGAGACGCGGAAAAAGTCATCGTCCTGAAGGCTTCCGTCCGCGAGAGCGGAAATCTGTTCGCGAATTGACTGTTGTGTTTGGTTCATTTCTTTCACCTGCTTACCAACGCTTGCCGGACTGGTTGTCGAGCATCGGTTTGACCCGTGCCGATATGGCTTCGCGCGCACGGAAAATCCGCGAACGCACTGTGCCGATCGGACAGTCCATGACCTCGGCAATCTCTTCGTAACTCATACCTTCGATCTCCCGCAACGTCACGGCCTGCCGCAATTCGGCAGGCAAGGCGTCCATTGCCGCCTCGACGGCGGAAGCGATTTCCTTGGCCGCCATGACCGTTTCCGGAGTTTCTTCGCTGATTGGTTCGTTTCCGGGGCGGTAAGTTTCATCGTCTTCGGACGAAGCTGGACGAAGAGCGCTTTCGGAGATGGTCGGATCGCGCTTCATGTCGACCAGCGCCTTCTTGGCAGTGTTGACCGCGATGCGGTACAGCCATGTGTAGAACTGTGCGTCGCCGCGGAACTGGTGCAGCGCCCGATACGCCCGGATGAACGTTTCCTGGGCGATGTCCTCGACCAGGTCGACATCGCGCACCATCCGGCCGATCAGCCTTTCGATGCGGCGCTGGTATTTGATGACCAGCAGCTCGAAGGCCTTCTGGTCACCGGCCACCGTGCGCTGGACCAGCTGGAAATCGACCTCTCCCGGACGTGGCTCGGCCGAAGGCGTTTCGGCGGCAGCGGCAGGAGCAGCAGCGTCGTAAGGTGCGTCCGGCGGTGGAGGCGGGTTGGAAGATGAGGTCATCGGGAAGATAAGGGACGGCTGGAGACGGCCGGCATTTCGGCTGGCTCACCGGCATCGGAGGCCGTCGGCGCGCGCGAATATACCGCACGGCGGATATCGCGCCACTGCCCATTGGGTCCGTTTGCGTTGCCGCTCTGCAACCAGATCCAGCGCGTCGAATGCCCGACCGAAACGAGGCGCAGCAGCATCAGCGTCTGGAAATCCAGACAAACCTGAAGTCGCCGCGCGCGACCGGCAAACGACCAATGCTGGCCGTCGAAGTTCAAGACTCCAGCCTGCGCTGCCCGCAAGTGACGCCAGGCGACGACGCCGGCCAGCAGCGAAACAGCCAGCATCGAGGCCCATCGCCATGTTCCGCCGTCGGTGCGGTTCATGGTCACCGCAGCTGCGGCGCAACAAACGGCCCCCGACGCCCAGAGCGACAACGCCGCGAGCGCCACGGTGCGGGAAGGCACCACCGGGCAACTCACTGCCGGGGCGCTGTGCATGGAGAACGAAGGCGACGCAGGTTCAAGCGCGCTTGAACACCAGCGTGCCGTTGGTGCCGCCGAAACCGAAGTTGTTCTTGACTGCAACATCGATCTTGAGATCGCGCGCCTCGTTGGCGCAGTAATCGAGATCGCACTCGGGATCTTGGTTGAAGATGTTGATCGTCGGAGGGCTCTTCTGATGGTGCAGCGCGAGCACGGTGAAGACCGATTCGATACCGCCGGCACCGCCCAGCAAATGGCCGGTCATCGACTTCGTCGAATTCACGACCAGCTTCTTCGCGTGATCGCCGAAGGCGTTCTTGATGGCGTTGGTCTCGTTCATGTCGCCCAGCTGGGTCGACGTGCCGTGCGCATTGATGTAGTCGACCTGGTCGGCGTTCACACCGGCGTTCTTGAGCGCCATGTCCATCGAGCGGCGCGGGCCGTCGACGTTGGGAGCGGTCATGTGGTACGCATCGCCGGTCAGGCCGAAACCGGAGACTTCGGCGTAGATCTTCGCGCCGCGCGCCTTGGCATGCTCGTATTCCTCGAGCACCACCACGCCCGCGCCCTCGCCAAGCACGAAGCCGTCGCGGTCTTTGTCCCAGGGCCGCGATGCGGTCTTGGGATCGTCGTTGCGCGTCGACAGCGCACGCGCCGCCGCAAAACCGCCGAGGCCGAGCGGCGAAACCGTCGACTCGGCACCGCCGGCGATCATGACGTCGGCATCGCCGTACTCGATCATGCGGGCAGACGTGCCGATCGCATGGAGGCCGGTGGTGCACGCGGTCACGACGGCGATGTTCGGGCCCTTGAAGCCGTATTTGATCGACACGTGGCCGGAGATCATGTTGATGATCGACGCAGGAACGAAGAACGGCGACACGCGGCGCGGGCCGCGATTGACGAGCTCGGCATGCGTGTCCTCGATCAGCGGCAAGCCGCCGATGCCCGACCCGATGTTGCAGCCGATGCGGACGGCCTTTTCATAGGGCAGCGCATCGCCGGTGGGCAAGCCGCTGTCCTGGACTGCCTGGATGGCAGCCGCGAAACCAAGATGGATGAAGCGGTCCATATGCCGCGCATCCTTCTCGGAAATGTATTCGGTGATGTCGAAGCCCTTCACCTCGCCCGCAAATTTGCAGGAGAACTGACTGACGTCGAACTTCGTGATGGTGTCGATGCCCGAGCGGCCTGCCAGCAGACTGGCCCAAGCCTCCTCCACCGTGTTTCCAACGGGGGCGATGCAACCGAGACCGGTCACGACAACGCGGCGTTTGGTCATGCCGGCAAACCTTTCTGGGAGAACAACACTGCTACCGATAGGCGGCGCACGCGGCGATCGAACGCCGCGGGCCGTCGCCGGCTACCCAGCGCGCGGCCGATCAGGCCTTTTGATTCTTGGATGCGTAGTCGACGGCGTTTTGCACCGTGGTGATCTTCTCTGCGTCTTCGTCCGGAATCTCGATGCCGAATTCGTCTTCGAGCGCCATCACGAGTTCGACCGTGTCGAGCGAGTCGGCACCCAGATCGGCCACGAAAGCCTTTTCGTTGGTGACTTGGGACTCTTCCACGCCGAGTTGCTCAGCGATGATTTTTTTGACACGTACTTCGATATCGCTCATTTGAATCCCTTTAAGGGTTGTAAAGAATCAGTGGATTTTAGCCGGCTGACCCGAGGCTTTTTCCCCAGGGGCCGGAAGGGTACGGATTAGGTCCGCAGCCTTACATATGCATGCCGCCGTTGACGTGCAGTTCCTGCCCCGTCACATAAGCGGCCTGCGGGGACGCGAGGTAGGCCACCGCATGCGCGATGTCCGCCGGCTTGCCCAGGTGACCCAGCGGAATCTGGGTCAGCAGTGCCTGTTGTTGTGCTTGCGGCAACTTGGCCGTCATGTCTGTCTCGATGAAGCCCGGCGCGACGCAGTTCACGGTGATGTTGCGGCTGCCGAGTTCGCGTGCCAGCGCGCGCGTGAGGCCCGCGACGCCGGCCTTGGCCGCCGCGTAGTTGGCCTGTCCGGCATTACCGGCCGCACCGACCACGCTCGTAATGCTGATGATGCGGCCGTAGCGCTGCTTCATCATCGGCCGGATCGCTGCGCGCGACAGGCGGAAAACGGCCTTGAGATTGGTGTCGATCACCGCGTCCCAGTCGTCGTCTTTCAGGCGCATGGCGAGCATGTCGCGCGTGATGCCGGCGTTGTTGACCAGCACGTGCAAACCGCCGTGCGTCTTGACGATGTCATCGATCAGCGCATCGAGCGCCGGACCGTCGTTGACGTCGAGCGCCCTGCCCTGCACGCCGTGCGCGCCGAGTGCGGTGGTGATCTTCTGCGCGCTCTCGGCCGTGGTGCCGGTGCCGATCACGGTCAGGCCGTGCTGCGCCAGTTCCAGCGCGATCGCCGCGCCGATGCCGCGCGATGCGCCGGTGACCAGCGCGATCTGGCCTTCGAATTGGGGGATGCTGCTCATGGGGTGTTCAAAAGTTGCCGTGTGTCGGCGAGCGACGCCGGATCGTAGACGACGCCGGTGACGAGCTCGGGCGCGATGCGCTTGACCATGCCGGACAGGATGCGACCCGGGCCGCATTCGACCACGGCTTCGACGCCGCGCGCCTTGAGTGCCTGCACCGATTCGACCCAGCGCACCGGGCCGGCAGCCTGGCGCACCAGCGCGTCGCGGATGCGCTCGGCATCGGTTTCGATGGCGACGTCGATGTTGTTCAGCACGGCGATCTGCGGCGCGGCGAAAGTGACCGATGCCAGCTTCTCGCGCAGCGCTTCCGCCGCCGGCCGCATCAGGCTCGAATGAAAAGGTGCCGACACCGGCAGTAGCAGCGCGCGCTTGGCGCCTGCAGCCTTCAGCATTTCGCAGGCCTTGTCGACCGCCGCCTTGCTCCCGGCAATGACGGTCTGCAACGGATCGTTGAAATTCACCGCCTCGACGATTTCGGTGCTGCCGGCGCCGAAGCTCGCGGTGGCTTCGGCACAACCGGCGCGCACCTTGTCGGAATCCATGCCCATCACGGCCGCCATCGCACCGATGCCGACCGGCACCGCCTGCTGCATGGCCTGCGCACGAAAACGCACCAGCGGCGCGGCTTGCGCCAGCGTCAGCACGCCAGCGGCGACCAGTGCCGAATATTCACCGAGGGAGTGACCTGCCACCACGGACGGTCTGGCGCCACCCTCGGCCAGCCAGGCGCGCCAGGCAGCCACGCCGGCCACCAGCATCACGGGCTGGGTGTTGGTGGTGAGCGCGAGCGCTTCCTTGGGACCGGTGGCGATCAGCGCCGCGATGTCTTCATCGAGCGCGTCCGAAGCTTCGCGCAGCGTTTCTGCGACCGCCGGATGGTCCGCCCAGGCGTCGAGCATCCCGACGGACTGCGAGCCCTGGCCTGGAAAAACGAAAGCGAAGGATTTCATGGATGTCTCGTTGAATTTGGTTTTATTGCGCGCACGGTGCCGATGGCTTTCCGTGCGCAGCGCCTCACAGGGTCAGCAGCACGGCGCCCCATGTAAAGCCGCCCCCGACACCTTCGAGCATGACCATATCGCCCTTCCTGACCTGTCCGCCGCGCACAGCGACGTCGAGCGCCAGCGGGATCGACGCGGCCGAGGTGTTGCCGTGATCATGCACGGTCACCACGAGCTTCTCGGCTGGCAGTTTCAGCTTGCGGGCCGTGCCCTGCATGATGCGCAGGTTGGCCTGGTGCGGTATCAGCCAGTCGATGTCCGCAGCCGTCTTGCCGGCCTTGGCCAGTGTCGCGTTGGCGGCTTCTTCGAGCACGCGCACTGCGAGCTTGAACACGGCCTGACCGTCCATATGAAGCAGCGGCGTACCCAGAACCTGCCCGCCGGACACGCTGCCCGGCACGCACAGGATGCCGACGTGCTTGCCGTCGGCATGCAGATCGCTGGCAAGGATGCCGGGCGTTTCGCTGGCTTCCAGCACCACAGCACCGGCGCCGTCGCCGAACAGAACACAGGTGGTGCGGTCGTTGAAATCGAGGATCCGGGAGAACACTTCGGCACCGACGACCAGCGCGCAACGTGCGCTGCCCGTCTTGATCATGGCGTCCGCCACGGTCAGTGCATAGATGAAGCCGCTGCACACCGCCTGCACGTCGAACGCAGGACAGCCGGCGATGCCGAGCTTGTTCTGCAGGATCGCGGCAGACGATGGAAAGATCATGTCCGGCGTCGACGTGGCGACGATGATCAGGTCGACATCGCCGACGGAGCGGCCGGCTGCCTCCAGCGCATGCCTGCAGGCGTGCAGCGCAAGATCGCTGCTGCCGACATCGGGTGCAGCGAAATGTCGTGCGCGAATGCCGGTGCGTTCGACGATCCACTGATCGGACGTTTCGACGCCGCGCTCCGCGAGTTCGCGGGCGAGGTCGTCGTTGGTGACGCGACGCGGTGGCAGGTAGCTTCCGGTGCCGGTGATGCGGGAGAAAGGAGTCATCAGACGTGAAGTGCCGGCGTCGCGGCCGGTGCAGCTGCGTCAGCGCGCTTCAGGAGCGGCGCTGCGCGGGCAATGCGGGCCTTTACGCGGTCGAGCAAGTTGTTGCGAGCGGCATCATAAGCGCGATCCAGCGCGTAGCCGAATGCAACATCGTCGGCGGAACCGTGGCTCTTGAACACCAGACCACGCAGCCCCAAAAGTGCTGCGCCGTTGTAGCGGCGATGATCGAGGCGCTTTTTCAGCGCTTTTAGCACCGGATAGGAAACGATCGCCGCAAACTTGCTGAACAAGCCGTTTGAGTATTCGATGCGCAAGAACTCGACGATCATCGACGCCACGCCTTCGCTCGCCTTCAACGTCACGTTGCCGACAAACCCGTCGCAGACCACGATGTCCGTCGTGCCCTTGAAGATGTCGTTGCCTTCTACGTTGCCGTAGAAGTTGAGATCGCGGGAGTTGGCTGCGGCTCGCAGCAGAACGCTGGCCTTCTTTATCGTTTCGCTGCCCTTAATGGCTTCTTCGCCGACGTTGAGCAAACCGACCGATGGCGAATCGTTGCCCGTCAGAGCCGACACGAGCGCAGAGCCCAGCACCGCGAACTGCAACAGATCTTCAGCATCGCAATCGACATTGGCGCCCAGGTCGAGCACCGTCGTCGCGCCGCCCTTGCGGTTCGGCAATTGCGGCGCGATGGCGGGCCGGTCGATGCCATCGAGCGTTTTCAGCAGATAACGCGCGATCGCCATCAAAGCGCCCGTGTTGCCGGCTGAAACCGCTGCTTGCGCAGAACCGTCCTTGACTTGCTGGATCGCGACGCGCATCGAAGAATCCTTCTTCTTGCGCAGCGCCACTTCCAGCGAATCGTCCATGCCGACGACTTCGGTCGCCGGCACGATGCGCGCACGCGGATGCTCCAGTCCGCTCAAGGCGGCTGGCAGACCCACGAGCAGCAGCGACGCTTCCGGATGACGCGCAAGAAATGCGCGACAGGCAGCGAGCGTGACGCTCGGCCCATGATCGCCGCCCATGCAATCCACGGCAAGCGTGATTACAGGAGACGCGGAAGCGGAAGAGGGAGAAGGAATCGAATCCATCAAAACAAAGGCCCGACGCTACGGCAGAAGTAGCCCCGGGCCTTGGCCTTGAGTGCAGTGATCAGGCTTCGGACTTGGTCTTCAAAACCTTGCGACCACGGTAGAAACCGGTCGGGCTGATGTGATGACGCAGGTGGATCTCGCCGGTGGTCGGTTCGACGGCGATGCCGGGGACGACCAATGCGTTATGGGAACGGTGCATGCCGCGCTTGGAGGGCGACTTCTTGTTTTGCTGGACGGCCATGATGGCTCCTGGAATGTTCGGTTGGGTTGGTCGGCATGCGGGGCGGCTGCGGAGGTCTTGAAGTGATCAGAACGTCCACGGCGGCGCGCGCGAAGCCTGCGATTATAGCGCGCCGGAACAAGCAACGCCAGCCGGCCGGTTCAGGCCGGTGCTGCAGCGCTCAATCGGCCTTGCGCGGACGAAGATTTTCCAGCACCGCGAAAGGATTCACCGGCACGTTTTCACCCTCTTCGTAATTGGCGTCGGCCGCCGAAAGCCGAACCTCGACCGGGCAGACGTCGTGCCGAGGCGTGATCGGGATTTCCATCAGCAGTTCGTCTTCGATCAGACCATGCACGTCGAAGTCGCGGGCGACGACCAGCACATCCTCGTCGGCCAGCTCGTCTTCCGCTTCCGCGGTGGCTTCGTCGGCTGCAAAGCGGAACCAGCGGTCGACCAGCAAGGTGCTCGCCACCGGCGTCAGGCAGCGCTGGCATACCAGCGCGACATCGGCTTCGGCGCGCACGTAAAGCCAGGGCACCGAAGCGCCGTCGGCGCCGATGCGTCGCTCGCCTTCGATGTGCCAGGCGACAGACGGCAGTTCGGCGGTGGCGTCGACCGCATCGGCGGATGGCGGTGCCAGTTCGGCGGCGAGGCGCGGGTAGTTGGCGGTCGACTCGACACCGGACTGCGAAGTCGCGGTTTCGGTGAAGTCGATCACATCGAGGCGAATAGGGGCGGATTCTCGTTTCATCATCGCAGTCAGTCTAAACCGGTCACGCACAATCTCCGCCCATGCAACGCCCTCTGATCCTCGCCTCGACCTCGCGCTACCGGCGCGAACTGCTCCAACGCCTTCGCCTGCCCTTCGACGTGCACTCGCCGGAGGTCGATGAAACGCCCTTGCCCGGCGAAACGCCCGAAGCGCTTGCCCGACGGCTCGCCCTGTCCAAAGCGCACACGGTCGCGGCCCGTTTCCCGGATGCGATCGTCATCGGCTCCGACCAGGTCGCCGACCTGAACGGCGAGCCGCTCGGCAAACCCGGCGACCACGCACGCGCCACCGCGCAGCTGCAGCGCATGCGCGGGCAGACGCTGGTGTTCCAGACTGCTGTCGCGGTGGTCTGCACCGCGAGCGGGTTCGTGCAGCACGAAGTCGCGCCGGTGCGCGTCGTGTTCCGGTCGCTGACTGACGCGGCCATCGAGTCTTACCTTCTCGCCGAAACGCCCTACGACTGCGCCGGCAGCGCCAAGAGCGAAGGTCTCGGCATCGCGCTGCTCGACACCATCGAAAGCGACGACCCGACCGCGCTGATCGGCCTGCCGCTGATCCGCACCTGTCGGATGCTGCGTGCGGCGGGAATCGAACTGCTATGACCACGACACTGCCCACGACGCCGCCGAAAGGCAAGCTTTACCTCGTCCCGGCCCCGCTGGATTTCGGATGCGATACGCAAGCCCCGCTGCAGGACGCGTTGCCGCTGGGCACGCTGCAGGTCGCAGCCGGCATCACGCACTGGATCTGCGAAAACGCGAAATCCGCGCGCGCCTACCTGAAGCGGATCGACGCGGTCGTGCCGCTCGCAGCGCCGCTCCAGTCTCAGCAGATCGACGAGCTTCCGCGCGAAGTGCACAAGAAAGGCGATCACGCCGGGCAGTTCGATGCGCGCCCGATGCTCGGCGCCGCCCTGCAAGGCCACGATGTCGGACTGCTCAGCGAAGCCGGCATGCCGGCCGTGGCCGATCCGGGTTCTTCGGTCGCGCGCGCGGCCCATGCGCTGGGCATCGAGGTCGTGCCGCTGACCGGTCCGGTATCGCTGCTGCTGGCGCTGGCCGCGAGTGGGCTGAACGGACAGAACTTCGCGTTCGTCGGCTATCTGCCGACCGATTCGGACGCGCGCACGCAGCGCATCCGCGAGCTGGAATCGATCGCGCTACGGACCGGCCAGACGCAACTTTTCATCGAGACGCCCTACCGTAACGCAGCGTTGCTGCAAGCGCTCATGCAGACGCTGCAGCACAACACGCGGTTGGCAGTGGCCCGCGGCCTGACGCTGGCCGGCGCCAGCATCCGCAGCGACACCGTCAAGGCCTGGCGCTCGGCACCCCCGCCGCCCGAAGAACGGCTGCCCGCGGTTTTCGCGATCGGGCGTTGAGCATGCAGCGCGACGACGTGGACATCGGCGCCGGGCACGCGGCTGTGACCGTGGCATCCGGCACGCGCTGGGCTTCGCGCGCGCAGTTCTTCTGCTCGGGTTTCATCTTTGCGACCTGGGGCGTCCACATCCCGACCGTGAAGGCGCATTACGCGATCGACGAAGCGCAGCTCGGCTTCGCGATGCTGGCAGCCGGCATCGGCGCGCTGCTGGGCGTTTCGCGGGCCGGCGGGCTGATCGGGCGCCATGGCGCGCGCAGCATCACGCGGGTATGCGGCATCGTCTACGCGCTGCTGATCGCTTTGCTGACCGTGATGCCCAACTACGCGGCGCTGCTCGTCTTGCTGGCGCTCTTCGGCATCGTCACCAGTGTCTTCGACGTTGCCATCAACACCGAGGCCGCCGCGCTGGAACAGCACAGCGGTCGGCCGCTCATGAGCGGAATGCACGGCATGTTCAGCCTGGGCGGCATGGCGGGCGCGCTCACGGGCGGCGCGGCTCTGGCAGCCGGACTCGCACCGCAGCAGCACCTCCTGCTGGTCGCGGTCGCGATGGCGCTGGCGATTGCCATCGCTGCCCTGCGCATGCTGCCGACGACGGTGACGGCGACTTCGTCACCAGACAAGGACGACGGTTTTCGGCTGCCGCGCGGTGCGCTGGCCGTGCTCGGCGCGCTGGCCGCGCTGGGACTGATCGCCGAAGGCGCGATCTACGACTGGAGCGTGCTGTATCTGCAGCAGGAACTCGGCAGTCCGCAGCAACAGGCCGCGCTCGCCTATGGCAGCTTTTCGGCTGCGATGGCCGCCACGCGTTTCGGCGGCGATGCGCTTCGGGCACGTTTCAGGCCGTCGACGCTGGTTCGCGCCAGCGCCTTGCTGGCAGCGGCTGCGATGGCGCTGGTGCTGTTCACCTCGACGCCGTGGATCGCGCTCGTCGGTTTTGCGGGCGTGGGCGTCGGCTTTGCCAATGTCGTGCCGATTCTTTTCGCCGCATCAGCGCAGGTGCCGGGCGTCGAGCCGGCGCGCGGCATCGCATCCGTTTCGGCGGCGGCCTACCTCGGCTTCATGGCGGGACCGCCGATGATCGGTTTCCTGGCGCGGGTCAGTTCGCTGACGACCGCGCTGTGCGTGGTGGTCGCCTTTGCCCTGGCGCTGGCTGCCGCAGCCGGTCAGGCGAATCCGCGACAGGGATCTCCGGGATCTCCGGAATCTCCGGGCAACAGCTGAGCTGAGAGTCCGCCCGGTCCGCTGCCTGCGATGTCAACGGATCGAAGGCACCGCGTGCAGAGCGCGCACCGATGCGTCGCCCATCGCCGCGCCGAACTTCTTCGCCAGCTTCTCGGCCACGTTGTCGCGGCGCGTGTAGTCGATCACTTCTTCGGCCTTGATCACCTCGCGGGCCACGAAGTCGACATTGCCAAGCTGGTCGGCGAGGCCGTAGGCAACCGCTTGTTGACCGCTCCAGAACAGTCCGCTGAACAGGCCGGGCGTGTCGAGCTTAAGGCGATCGCCGCGGCCCTTCTTGACCACGTCGATGAATTGCGTGTGGATCTGGTCGATCATCTGTTGCGCATGGGCGCGCTGGGCCTCGTTCATCGGGCTGAACGGATCGAGAAAACCCTTGTTTTCACCGGACGTGAGCAGGCGCCGCTCGACGCCGAGCTTTTCCATCGTGCCGGTGAACCCGAAGCCGTCCATCAGCACGCCGATGCTGCCGACGATGCTGGCCTTGTCGACATAGATACTGTCCGCAGCAGAGGCGATGTAGTACGCCGCCGAAGCGCAGGTTTCCTCGACCACGGCGTACACCGGCTTGTTGTGCTTGGCCCGCAGACGACGTATCTCATCGTAGATGATGCCGGCCTGCACGGGGCTGCCACCCGGCGAATTGATCAGCAGCACGACACCCTTGGCGCCCGCATCCTCGAAGGCCGTCTTCATCGCCGCAACGACGAACTCGGCGCTCGCGTCGGCACCGTTGGCGATCTCGCCCTTGATTTCGACTACCGCAGTGTGCGGGTTGGTCGTGGTGGCGGCGGTGTTGGCGCGCGACATGCCCAGCCAGACCAGGAAGATGAAGAAGGCCAGCCAGCCGAGGCGCACGAAGGTTTTCCAGCGGCGAGTGGCTTTCTGTTCGCGCAGCGAAGCGAAAGCGAGCTTTTCGAGCGTGGCGCGCTCCCAGCCGGGTTGCGAGGTCGGATCGGTTTTGGACATGGAATCGGGTGAGGTTGCGGGACGCTCGAAGGGTTCGAAACCCTGAGGTTCGGTTCGGGTCGGTTCAGTCATTGGAAAGCCACAGGCAGCAGGTTCCATTCAGTATGCCAGTGCACCACGCCGTCGCGCTCGCTCAGGGCGATCTTGACGAGCCCGCCGCGGCACGGCCCACCGCTGCACTCGCCGGTGTCCGGACGGTAGACGGCGCCGTGCGACGCGCACTGCAGCCACTGGCCGGAATCGTCGAAAAAACGGTCGGGCTGATAGTCCATTTCCATCGCCACGTGCGTGCAGCGATTCAGGTACGCATGCGGCAATCCCTCGAAACGCACCGCGAAGGCGCGACAGGTTTCGCCGGCGTAATTCACGTCGAACGGCACAGCCACGCTGCCCTCGACCAGATCGGACGCTTTGCACAGGGGAACGATCTCGCTCATGACAAAAATCCTGAAATGTCGACAGTCAGGCGTTTTCGAGCAGCCAGGCTTGCAGCGCTTCGGTGGAATGCGCGACGAACAGCGGGTTCAGCGATTCGAAACTGCTCGGTTCGTGCGCACCGTAGCTCACGCCCACACTCGCGCAGCCGGCGTTGATCGCCAGCTGCAGGTCGTGCGTGGTGTCGCCGATCATCAGCGTGCGCTCCGGCGTCACGTCAAGCGCTTTCATCAGTTCGAGCAGCATGCGCGGATGCGGCTTGCCGCTGGTTTCGTCGGCGGTGCGCGAATCGTCGAAAAGATCGCGCAGCGCGACAGTGGCGAGCACCTCGTTCAGGCCGCGACGCGACTTGCCGGTCGCGACGGCGAGCCGGTGACCGCGCGCCTTGAGCGCCTCCAGCATCGGCAGCACGCCGTCGAACAGCACCAGGTCGTCCTGGAGCTGCAGGTAGTGGTAGCGGTACCGTGCGCCGAGTTCGGCGTATTTCTCGCGCGGTACGTCGGGCGCCGCCTTGGCCAGTGCTTCGGCCAGACCGAGGCCGATCACCCAGGCGGCGTCTTTCTCGGTCGGCTTGGCACCGCCGACATCGACGACCGATGCCTGGATGCAGCGCGCGATCATGCGGGTGGAATCGAACAGCGTGCCGTCCCAGTCGAAGGCGATCAGGTCGAAACGGCGGGGTCGGGAATCGGTCATGGAACGGTAAGAATTTCGGTCGAATGAAGCAAATGGATCAGATGGACGTGGCGGAAATCGGCACCGGCAACGCAGCCATGGCGTCCAGCGCGGCTGGGGGCATCAGTGCACGCAGTTCGGGCGCCAGTTCGGCTTGTAGCGCGATCCGCTTACCGTTGCCCGGATGCGTGAACTGCAAGCGCCAGGCGTGCAGAAACATGCGTTTGAGGCCGTGCTTCTGCAAGTTTCGGTTACGTTCGAAGTCGCCGTATTTGTCGTCGCCGGCGATCGCGTGACCGGCCGACGAGAGGTGCACGCGAATCTGGTGCGTGCGACCGGTCTTGATCGTCACGGCCAGCAGGGACATCGGCGCCGTCTCGCCCGGCAGCGTCACGGTCGC
>JAQGMX010000030.1 GCA_028292145.1 Variovorax sp. | reverse complement strand
CCTTGATCTTCGGACCTTCGGTGCTGTTGGCCTGCTTGATGGCAGCTGCCAGCAGATAGATCGAGTCGTAGCCCTGCGCGGCCGACACCGGCGAATCCATGCGGTTGTTCTTCGGCTTGAACTTGGCCAGGAAGGCGTCGATGAAGGCCTTGCGCTTGGGCGTCGTCGCCTCCTGGATGAAGGTCTGCGGCATGCGCGCGCCATCGCCGCCGGGGCCGGCGTTGTCGATGAAGTTGGCCATCGCCAGCGTCCAGCTGCCAACCATTGGCACTTTCCAGCCGAGCTTGGTCATGCCGTTGGCTATTTGCGCAAGTTCGGGGCCGATGCCGTAGGTGAGGATGGCTTCGGCGCCGGCTTCCTTGGCCTTGAGCAGCTGGGCCGTCATGTCGACGTCCTTGATGTTGAACTTCTCGACCGCGACGGGCGTGATGCCCTTGGCCTTGAGCGCCTTCTCCAGATCCTCGCGGCCGAGCTGGCCGTAGTTGGTCGAATCGGCCAGGATCGCGACCTTCTTGAAGCCGCGACGCGTAACCGCCTCCTCCACGATCATCGGCGCCTGGATGCTGTCGTGCGCGGCGTTGCGGAAGACGTAGTTCTCCGGGTCCTTGTCGAACTGACGCGTGATGATGGAGCCGGTCGCGACGTTGTTGATAACCGGGATCTTCGCGTCCTGGAAGAAGCGCTGCGACGCCAGCGCCACGCCGGTGTTGATGTAGCCGACGGTCGCGACGACCTTTTCCTTGTTGATGAACTCTTGCGCGATCTGCACGCCGCGCTCGTTCTTGGCTTCGTCGTCGCGCTCGACCAGCTGGATCTGCCGGCCCAGCACGCCGCCGGCCTTGTTGATTTCTTCGGCTGCGAGGCGGACGCCGTCGCGCATGCTGACGCCCATCGACGACGAACCGCCGGTGAACGGACCATCGACGCCGATCTTGATCGGGTCTGCAGCGAAGGCACTGGCGGCGGCGAAGGCAACGATGCCGGCAATGGCCAGGCGTTTGAACGGAAATTGCATGTGTCTTGTCTCCACGAGGTTCTGATGTCTGAGCTGCCGAGAAGGTAACGACAACTTCAGAATCCGCGGAGAGTGACAACCCCTAGCAGCACTGTCAGCCCTGTGTCAGCGCAGCACAATCCATGCCGTTCGACGACGGCCGACTACCGTGTATCGGCGGCCGTTCCCTTTTTGCCGCGTGCCGCCTTCTTCGCCTGGCGCGCCGCGTCGAGCACTTCGCCCTCGGCCATCCAGCCGGCGAACTGCGCGGGCGTTTCGAGCGTCACGCGCCCCAGGCTGGCATCGCGAAATGCCTGCATCACGATTTCCGCCGCTTTCTGCAGGTTGACGCGGCCCTTGCCGAGCAGCGCGCCGCGCTTGCGGCCGATGGCTTCGAGCAGTTCCTCGTCCTTCATGGCCGCGACGGCCGCTGCATCGGTGTCGTCGAGCTTGAAACGCGCCGCGATCAGCGCCGCATAGCTGCCCTTGAGCACGTCCAGCAGTTCCAGCGCGACCTCTTCCTCGTCGTAGGCATTCCTGCCGATCGCGCCGCTGGCCGCCAGGTTGTAGCCGCACTTGGCCGCGACAATGCGGGGCCAGAGCATGCCGGGCGTGTCCCAGAGGTAGAAATCGTCGGCCAGCGTGATGCGCTGTTCGAGCTTGGTGATGCCGGCCTCGTCGCCGGTCTTGGCCTTTTTCTTGCCGCCGACCAGCGTGTTGATCAGCGTCGACTTGCCGACGTTGGGAATGCCGCAGATCAGCACCCGCATCGGCTTGGCCATGCCGCCGCGGTTGGGCGACAGCTGGTGGCAGGCCGCGACCAGCTGCTGCGCGGCGGTCGTCTGGCTCGCGTCGAGGCCGATCGCGCGGGTGTCGGGCTGCGCGTTGTAGTGCGCCAGCCATTCGGCGGTGCGCGCGGGGTCGGCCACGTCTTGTTTGTTGAGCACCTTCACGCCGGGCTTGTGGCCGGTGAGCTCGGCCAGGATCGGATTCGCGCTGGAGCCCGGCAGACGCGCATCGAGCAGCTCGATCACGACGTCGATGTCCTTGATGCGCTCGCCGATGGCCTTGCGGGTCAGATGCATGTGACCGGGGAACCACTGGATCGCCATCGGTAATTACTTTCGCTTGTTCATCGCTTGGAGGGGACTCGCATTGTCGCAGCCGCGGTCGGCCCCTATGATGGCTTTCAAATCCACTTGCCGGAGTGCCCATGAAGCCAGTTTCCCTTCTGCTCCAGCGCCGAGCCCCCGGCCTCTGGCGCACCGCCCCCGACACCACCGTCTTCGATGCGCTGCAACTGCTGGCGCGCCACGAGGTCGGCGCGCTCGTCGTGATGCAGGGCGATGCGCTGGTCGGCGTGTTCTCGGAGCGCGACTACACCCGCAAGGTCGCGCTGCAGGGCAAGAATTCGAAAGACGTGCGCGTCTCGGAAATCATGACGTCCAACGTCTTCACCGTGACGCCGCAGACGCCGACGCACGAATGCATGGCGCTGATGAGCCAGAAGCGCATCCGTCACCTGCCCGTGGTCGAAGGCGCGACGGTCGTCGGCATGCTGTCGATCCGCGACCTGATGGACGACATCATCGCGGACCACGAACAGACCATCGAACAGCTCCGGACGTACATCCAGACCTGAGAATTCCCGCCCGTCAGATCGACTGCGCCGCCTTCGCGCGCTGGTAGGCGGCATGCAGGCGCGCGAACACCGGGCCGGGCTGGCCGTCGCCGACCTTGTGCGCGTCGAGCTGCGTGACCGGCAAGACTTCCTTGCTGGCCGAACTCAGCATCAGCTCGTCGGCGCCGCGCAGTTCGGCTTCGCTGATCGGGCGCAGGTCGTAGGCAATGCCCTCCTCTTCGCACAGCTCGCGGATCAGTTCGTAGCGGATGCCTTCGAGCACGTGCTTGCTCTTCGGCGAGCCGAACACCGTGCCGCCGCGCACCACCCAGACGTTCGATGACGATGCTTCGGTCAGCAGACCGTCGCGCATCAGGATGGTTTCGGTGGCGCCGGCGTCGACCGAAATCTGCCGCGCCAGCACGTTGCCCAGCAGCGACGTGCTCTTGATGTCGGCGCGTTCCCAGCGGAAATCGCTCGCCGTCACGCAGGCGACGCCCTTCTTGAGCGTCTCGGCGCTCGGCAGCTTCATGGCGTTGACCATCATGAAGACGGTCGGCGCGATGCCTTTGGTCATCGCGTGGTCGCGGACGGCGACGCCGCGCGTGACCTGGATGTAGATCATCTGGTCTTCTTCCGGCAGCTCGGCGATCAGGCGGCGGCAGCGCTCCAGCCATTCCTCGGCCGAGTGCGGGTTGTCGATGCTCAGGCTCGCCAGGCTGCGGGCCAGGCGCGCCATGTGCTCGTCGAAGCGGAACAGCTTGCGGCCGTAGACCGGCACAACCTCGTAGATGCCGTCGCCGAAGATGAAACCGCGATCGAGTACGGAGACTTTGGCTTTGCTGACGGGCGTGTATTCGCCGTTCAGGTAGCAGAGGGTGTCGGGCAAGGCTTGCATGGTGGATCGAATGAGCGAAGAGAAATAAAGAAAAAGCAAAAGAAAGAGTGAATCACCCCGATTTTGCCGGTCCGTTCGGCGCAGGGCGCAGACCGTCATTTGTCCCTCCGGCCTACGCGCCTCCGGACGACGAGCCGGCAAACTCGGAAGCTCCAGCGACAGACTTCAACGAACCGAATCCGCCAAGCCGATGCAAGATGAAAAGCGCTCCGAACACTCTTGGCAATTCTTCCGCGCCGGCGGCGTCGATCAGGTCGCGTTCCGCAACGGCGCCGACATCGCGCACATCGGCGAACTCGACCAGAAACTCTGGGTCGCGCTGGCCTGCCCCACGCGCGGCATCGAATTCGACGCCCGCACGCTCGACCTGATCGACACCGACCGCGACGGCCGCATCCGCCCGCCCGAACTCATCGCCGCCTGCGTCTGGGCCTGCCTCCACCTGAAGAACCCCGACACGCTGATGCAGGGCGGCGATTCGCTGGCGCTGGACGACATTGCGGACGTCGATGAAGCCGCCGCAAGCGGCAAGCCGCAGCACATGCCGCTGGCCGAAGAAGCCCGCCGCATCCTGCAACTGCGCGGCAAGGAAGGCGCCGACACCATCACGCTGGCCGACGTCGCCGACCGCAGCCAGCTGCTCGATGCGATGCGTTTCAACGGCGACGGCGTGGTTCCGCCGGAAAGCGCCGACGACGAAGCCGTCGCCGCCGTGGTCCGCCAGATCATGAAAACGCACGGCAGCGTCAAGGATCGCAACGGCAAGGACGGCGTCAACCGCGCGTTGGCCGAAGCTTTCTTCAAACAGGCGCACGCACTGCGCGACTGGCACACCGGCGCCGACGGATCGGGCATCGCAAAGGATATTCCGCTGCCGAACGAGGCCATGCTGGCCGCTGCACAGGCGGTCGGCGCCGTGCGCGAGAAGGTCGACGATTTCTTCGCGCGCTGTCGCGTGGCGGCGTATGACGCTCGCGCCGTGGCCGCGCTGAATCCATCCATCGAAACTTACGAAACGTTGGCCGCCCAGGACCTGCAGATGCGCTCCGAAGCCATCGCAAAGCTGCCGCTGGCGCCGATCCAGCCGGACCGCGCGCTGCCGCTGCAGCACGGCGTCAACCCGGCTTGGGCCGATGCGCTGGTCAAGTTGCAGCGCGACGCCGTCCAGCCGCTGCTGCGTGCCGACGCGATCGCGATGGACGAAGCCGAATGGCTGGCGCTGCAGTCGCGCGTCTCGCCGTGCAGCACCTGGCTGGCCGCGAAGCCGGCCACGTTGCTGGGCGCGATGTCGGCGTCGGAGGTCGACAACGTGCTTCGGCATGAAATGTCGGTTCTGGACCTGATTGCCGAAGACGAACACATCGAGCCTCACAACGCGCGCATCGCCGATCTAGAGAAACTCCTGCGCCTCAAGCGCGATCTGCTGACGCTGCTGGAAAACTTCGTCTCCTTCAAGGCGTTCTACCGACGCGAAGGCGCGATCTTCCAGGCCGGAACGCTCTATCTCGACGGTCGCAGCTGCGAGCTCAGCGTCGAGGTGGCCGATGCGGCGAAGCATGCACCGCTCGCCGGGCTCGCCAAAGCCTACCTCGCCTACTGCCGCTGCACACGCGAAGGCAAGACCATGACCGTCGTCTCGGCATTTACCGCCGGCGACGTCGACTTTCTCTTCATCGGCCGCAACGGCGTCTTCTACGACCGCCAGGGCCGCGACTGGGACGCCACGATCACCAAGGTCATCGAGAACCCGACCAGCGTCTCCCAGGCCTTCTTCTCGCC
>JAQGMX010000021.1 GCA_028292145.1 Variovorax sp. | reverse complement strand
CATCGACGACTTCACGAAGCGTTTCGTGAAGCACATGGAGGAATACCATACGCTCCTGACCGACAACCGCATCTGGAAGCAACGGACGGTTGGCATCGGCGTCATGACGCCGGAGCGCGCGCTGAATTTGGGCCTCACCGGTCCGATGCTGCGCGGGTCGGGCATTGCCTGGGATTTGCGGAAGAAGCAGCCGTACGATGTGTACGACCGGATGGATTTCGACATTCCGCTCGGCAAGACCGGCGACTGCTACGACCGTTATCTGGTCCGCATGGAAGAAATGGTCCAGTCCAACCGCATCATCAAGCAGTGCGTGGATTGGCTGCGCGTGAATCCAGGTCCGGTCATCACCGACAACCACAAGATCGCCGCGCCTGCCCGTGAATCCATGAAGGGCAACATGGAAGAGCTGATTCACCATTTCAAGCTCTTCACCGAAGGTTTCCACGTCCCCGAAGGTGAGGCCTACGCGGCCGTGGAACATCCGAAGGGCGAGTTCGGCATCTATCTGGTCAGCGACGGTGCCAATAAGCCTTACCGACTGAAGATCCGCGCGCCCGGATTCGCGCATCTTGCCGCGCTCGACGAACTGACGCGCGGCCACATGATCGCGGACACCGTCGCCGTGATCGGCACCCTGGACATCGTTTTCGGAGAAATCGACCGATGAGCACGACCCACACGGTGAACGACACGCAGGCTTCTGTGGCTCTGAGCCAGTCCACGATGGACCGCTTTGCGCGCGAAGTCGCCAAATACCCGGCCGAGCAGGCGCAGTCGGCCGTCATGGCTTGCCTGGCGATCGTCCAGCAGGCGCACGGCTACGTCAGCCTCGATCACGAGAAGGTCATTGCCGACTATCTGGGCATGCCGCAGATCGCCGTGCACGAAGTCACGACCTTCTACAACATGTACAACCAGCACCCGACCGGGCGCTTCAAGCTCAACGTCTGCACCAACCTGCCTTGCCAGTTGCGTGACGGCGTCACGGCGCTGGTGCATCTGGAAAAGAAGCTCGGCATCCAGATGGGCGGCACCACGCCTGACGGCATGTTTACGCTGCAGCAGAGCGAATGCCTCGGTGCATGCGCCGATTCGCCAGTGATGCTGGTGAACGACCGCACGATGTGCAGCTTCATGAGCAACGAAAAGTTGGATCAGCTCGTCGACGGCCTTCGAGCCTCGGTGAGCGGTCCTGCGCAAGGAGCGAATTGATGTCTCCCGAACAAGTTCTTTCTCAGTTCCAGGCAACGGGTGTCCAGACCTGTTTCCATGACCGTCACATCGGCGCACAGATCTATGCCGGTCTCGACGGCACCAACTGGCGTTTGGCCGATTACGAAGCGCGCGGCGGCTACCAGGCGCTGCGCAAGATCCTGACGGAAGGGCTGACGCCCGATCAGGTGATTGCCGAGGTGAAGGCCTCCGGACTTCGCGGTCGCGGCGGAGCGGGTTTCCCGACCGGGCTCAAATGGAGCTTCATGCCCCGTCAGTTTCCGGGCCAGAAATACCTCGTCTGCAATTCCGACGAAGGCGAGCCGGGAACGTGCAAGGACCGCGACATCCTGCAGTTCAACCCGCATATCGTGATCGAAGGCATGGCCATCGCGGCCTACGCCATGGGTATCAGCGTGGGTTACAACTACATCCACGGCGAAATTTTCAAGTCCTACGACCGTTTCGAGGAAGCGCTGGAAGAGGCTCGTGCTGCTGGTTATCTGGGCGACGCCATCATGGGCAGCGCCTACAACTTCCAGTTGCACGCAGCGCATGGATTCGGCGCGTACATCTGCGGCGAAGAGACGGCACTGCTCGAGTCGCTCGAAGGCAAGAAGGGCCAGCCGCGCTTCAAGCCGCCATTTCCGGCCAGCTTCGGTCTGTACGGCAAGCCGACGACGATCAACAACACCGAGACTTTCGCAGCGGTGCCATGGATCATCCGCAACGGCGGTCCGGCATACCTCGAATGCGGCAAGCCGAACAACGGCGGCACGAAGATTTATTCGGTCAGCGGCGACGTGGGGTTGCCGGGCAACTACGAAGTGCCGATGGGCACGCCTTTCAGCAAGCTGCTCGAGATCGCCGGTGGCGTTCGCAAGGGCCGTCAGCTCAAGGCCGTGATCCCTGGCGGATCGTCTTCGCCGGTGCTGCCGGCCAAGATTATGATGGATTGCACGATGGACTATGACTCCATCGCCAAGGCCGGCTCGATGCTGGGCTCGGGCGCCGTCATCGTGATGGACGACAGCCGTTCGATGGTCGAGTCGCTCAAGCGCCTCTCGTATTTCTACATGCACGAATCCTGCGGCCAATGCACCCCTTGCCGCGAAGGCACGGGTTGGTTGTGGCGCGTGGTGGATCGCATCCACAGCGGACAAGGCAAGGCGACCGATATGGACCTGCTGAATTCCGTTGCTGACAATATTCAGGGCCGCACGATCTGCGCACTCGGCGATGCTGCAGCGATGCCCGTGCGCGCCATGATCAAGCACTTCCGTCACGAGTTTGAAGCGCTCATCCCGGGCTTCGTGCCCAAAGCGCCTGCCAAGGCCTGAGCGCTGCTGGAAAAAACATATGGTTGAAATCGAACTCGACGGCAAGAAGGTCGACATCATCGAAGGCAGCATGATCATGCATGCGGCCGAAAAAGCCGGGACGTACATCCCGCACTTCTGCTATCACAAGAAACTCAGCATTGCAGCGAATTGCCGCATGTGCCTGGTCGACGTCGAAAAGGCGCCCAAGCCGATGCCGGCCTGCGCCACGCCGGTGACGCAAGGCATGATCGTCCGCACCAAGAGCGAAAAGGCGATCAAGGCGCAGCAGTCGGTGATGGAGTTTCTGCTGATCAATCACCCGCTCGATTGTCCGATTTGCGACCAGGGCGGCGAATGCCAGCTTCAGGACATCGCGGTCGGCTACGGCGGTTCTTCTTCGCGTTACGAGGAAGAGAAGCGCGTCGTCCTGCACAAGGATGTCGGCCCGCTGATCAGCATGGAAGAGATGAGCCGCTGCATCCATTGCACGCGCTGCGTCCGTTTCGGTCAGGAAGTGGCCGGCGTGATGGAACTCGGCATGATCCATCGCGGCGAGCATTCCGAAATCACGACCGTCGTCGGCGAAACCGTCGACTCCGAACTGTCGGGCAACATGATCGACATCTGCCCGGTCGGCGCGCTTACCAGCAAGCCGTTCCGCTATAGCGCCCGTACCTGGGAGCTGTCGCGCCGCAAGTCGGTGAGCCCGCACGATTCGACCGGTGCCAACCTGATCGTCCAAGTCAAGAACAACCAGGTCATGCGCGTCGTTCCGCTCGAGAACGAAGACGTGAATGAATGCTGGATCGCCGACCGCGACCGCTTTTCCTACGAATCGCTCAACGGCGACGAGCGCCTGACCCAGCCCATGCTCAAGCAGGGTGGTCAGTGGCAGGCTGTCGACTGGCAGACCGCGCTCGAATACGTGGCCAACGGCCTGCGTCAGATCAAGACCGACCACGGCGCTTCCGCCATCGGCGCTCTCGTGAGCCCGCACAGCACGCTCGAGGAACTGACGCTGGCTGGCGCACTTGTGCGCGGGCTCGGCAGCGAGAACATCGACTATCGGTTGCGCAATGCCGACTTCACGACGAGCAGCGGCATTCGCTGGCTCGGTACGTCGATTGCGTCGCTGTCGAACCTGCAACGCGTGCTGGTGGTCGGCTCGAACCTGCGCAAGGACCATCCGCTGTTCGCGCAGCGGATTCGTCAGGCGGTGCGCAAGGGCGCTGCGGTGAGCGTGATCGCTTCCGAGGCGGAACTCGCATCACCGGAGGCGTGGGCCATGTCTCTCGCGAGCGTCACGACCTTGGCCGCCGGCGGCTGGGCGCAAGCGCTTGCCGACGTGGCCTCGGCCATCGGTGCAGAGAAGGGCGTCGATGCGCCGGTCAAGGGCAACGCGAGCGACGAAGCCAAGGCTTTTGCGAAGTCCTTGATGGGCGGCGAGCGCAAGGCGATCCTGCTGGGCAATGCGGCTGCGCACCATGCGCAGGCTTCGCAACTGCTGGCGATCGCGCAGTGGATCGGTGCGCAAACCGGCGCCAGCGTCGGTTACCTGACCGAAGCTGCGAACACGGTCGGCGCGCAATGGGCGAATGCTCTGCCGGGAACGGGTGGTCTGAATGCCGGGCAGATGCTGTCGGGTGGCTTGAAGGCGGTTGTACTGCTGAACAACGAGCCTGAGTTCGACTCGGCTGCCGGTGCGAAGACGCCTGCAGGTTTGGAGCATGCGCAGATGGTCGTGACCATGAGCCCGTTCAAGGCCAATCTCGCGTTCAGCGACGTGCTGTTGCCGATTGCGCCGTTTTCTGAAACGCCCGGTACCTTCGTCAACGCCGAAGGCCGTGTCCAGAGCTTTCATGCCGTGGTCAAGCCGCGCGGTGAAGCGCGACCCGCATGGAAGGTGATTCGCGTGCTGGCCAATCTGCTCGGGCTGCAAGGCTTCGATTTCGAGTCGTCGCAAGACGTGCTCGCGCATGTGCGCCGCGCGGCGGATAAGACGTCGACCCCTGCATCGACCCATATACCGGCGGATCGCCTGAACAACGCTTCGACGGTCGCCATCGATCTCGCAGCGGAAAGCGACGCCGCTGCAACGCCGGTCGTCGCCCGCATCTATGAACTGGACGGCCTAACACGTCGCGCACCGTCGTTGCAACTGACTGCCGATGCACGCGGAAGCGCGCACGCAGCGTTCAACGTGCCGTTGGGTCAGCAAATCGCCCACGCCGAGGTGACCGCATGATCGATTCCATCTACGGTTTCGGCCGCGGACTGATCGCCGCCAACTGGTGGACCGTCGGCGGCTGGCCGGTGATCTGGTCGCTGATCAAGATCATCTGCGTGCTGCTGCCACTGTTGGGTGCAGTCGCCTACCTGACGTTGTGGGAGCGCAAGTTCCTGGGTTTCATTCAGGTTCGCCACGGCCCCAACCGCGTGGGTCCGTTCGGCTTGCTGCAGCCCATTGCGGATGCGGTCAAGCTGCTGACCAAGGAGATGATCAGCCCGACGGCTGCCAGCCCGGGATTGTTCCGTCTCGGCCCGATCATGGCGATCATGCCCGCGCTCGCCGCCTGGGTCGCGATCCCGTTCGGGCCGGAAACTGTCTTGGCTAACGTCAATGCAGGCCTGCTGCTGATCATGGCGATTACCTCGATCGAGGTTTATGGCGTGATCATTGCCGGCTGGGCGTCGAACTCGAAGTACGCCTTCCTGGGCGCGCTGCGTGCATCGGCCCAGATGGTGAGCTATGAAATCGCGATGGGCTTCTGCCTCGTCGTCGTGATCATGGTTTCCGGCAGCTTGAATCTCGGGGATGTGGTTGCCGTGCAGGGCAAGGGCATGGGCGCAGACATGGGCCTGGGTTTCCTGTCGTGGAACTGGTTGCCGCTGCTGCCGATTTTCGTGGTCTACGTGATCTCCGGTGTGGCCGAAACCAACCGCCACCCCTTCGACGTGGTCGAAGGCGAAGCCGAAATCGTGGCCGGTCACATGGTCGAGTATTCGGGCATGGGCTTTGCGATCTTCTTCCTGGCCGAGTACGCCAGCATGTGGCTCGTGTCGATCCTGGCCGCGCTGATGTTCCTCGGCGGTTGGCTGTCGCCGATCGGCTTCCTCGACTTCATTCCAGGCTGGATCTGGCTGGGCGCCAAGACCTTCTTCGTGGTCTCGCTGTTCATCTGGATTCGCGGTACCTTCCCGCGCTTCCGCTACGACCAGATCATGCGTCTGGGCTGGAAGATCTTCATTCCGGTCACCTTGGTGTGGCTGCTGGTGGTCGGGGGCTGGATGCAGACGCCCTGGAACATCTGGAAATAAGCGGAGCTATACAAGATGTCAGCTGTTGTTGCCTCCCCATCCTCGTTCTCGGTCAAGGACTTCCTCAAGAGCTTCATGCTCACCGAGTTGTTCAAAGGCATGGTCCTGACCGGTCGTTACGCATTCAAGCGCAAGATTACGGTTCAGTTTCCGGAAGAAAAGACGCCGCTGTCGCCGCGTTTTCGTGGCCTGCATGCATTGCGCCGCTATGAAAACGGCGAAGAACGTTGCATCGCCTGCAAGCTGTGCGAGGCCGTGTGCCCCGCCGTGGCGATTACGATCGAGTCTGACGTGCGCGAAGACGGCTCGCGCCGCACCACGCGCTACGACATCGACCTGACGAAATGCATCTTCTGCGGTTTCTGCGAAGAAAGTTGCCCGGTTGATTCGATCGTCGAGACGCACATCCTCGAATACCACGGCGAAAAGCGCGGCGATCTGTACTTCACCAAGGACATGCTGCTCGCGGTCGGCGATCGCTATGAGCCCGAGATCGCAGCCGCCAAGGCAGCGGACGCGAAATACCGTTAACGGCAGACGCCCCTAAAAGAAAAAATCCATGGACGTCAAGACAGGCTTCTTTTACGTGTTCTCGCTTGTGCTGCTATTTGCGGCATTCCGAGTCGTCACCGCGCGCAATCCCGTGCACGCGGTGCTCTATCTCATGCTTGCGTTCTCGCAGGCATCGGCGGTCTGGCTGCTGCTGCAGGCCGAGTTCCTGGCCATCGTGCTGGTGCTTGTCTACCTCGGCGCTGTGATGGTGCTGTTCCTGTTCGTCGTGATGATGCTCGACCTGAACGCGGACAGTCTGCGACAGGGTTTCTGGAAGCATTTTCCGCTCGCGGCACTGGTCGGCGTCGTCATTGCGCTTGAAATGGCGTATGTACTGATGGGCGGCTTCCGCGGCGTTCCCGTGACGCCGATGGCCGGCGATATCGCGCAGCTTTCGAATACCAAGGCGCTCGGCATATTGCTCTATACCGAGTACCTTTACCCGGTGCAGATTGCTGCCGTGATTCTGGTCGTGGCGATGATCGCCGCCATCGCGCTGACGCTGCGCCAGCGCAAGGACACCAAGTTCGTCGACGTCAGCACACAGATCCACGTCAAAGCGCACGATCGCCTCAGCGTGGTGAAGGTCGACGCGACCCGTCCGGCGCCGCCCGCCGCACCGGCTGCACCTGTTGAAGCTCCTGCGGAGAAGAAGCCATGACATTGACACTCTCCCACTACCTGACGCTGGGCGCGATCCTCTTCGCGATGTCGGTGATCGGCATCTTCCTGAATCGCAAGAACCTGATTGTTCTGCTGATGTGCGTCGAGCTGATGCTCCTGGCCGTCAATATGAACTTCGTCGCCTTCTCCCACTATCTCGGTGACATGCACGGACAGATCTTCGTGTTCTTCATCCTGACGGTGGCTGCGGCCGAATCGGCGATCGGTTTGGCACTGCTGGTGCTGCTCTTCCGCAACAAGTCGAACATCAATGTCGATCAACTGAATTCGCTCAAGGGATAACGAGTCAAGCCATGAGCGCAACCCTCTCTGCATCGATGCTGCTGGCCGTACCGCTGGCACCCCTGGTCGGCGCCACGCTGGCCGGTCTGTTCGGCACCAAGTTCGGCGGCGACCACCTCGGCCGCAAGGTCACGCATTCGCTGACCATCCTCGGCGTGCTGGTCGCCTTCATCATTTCGGCGATGACGCTCAAGAGCGTGGTCGTCGACGGCGCGCGCTTCAACGCGACGTTGTACGAATGGATGATCGTCGGCGGCCTGAAGATGGAAGTCGGCTTTCTGGTCGACGGCCTTACCGCGATGATGATGTGCGTCGTCACCTTCGTGTCGCTGATGGTGCACATCTACACCATCGGCTACATGGAGGAAGACGAGGGGTACAACCGCTTCTTCGCGTACATCTCGCTGTTCACTTTCTCGATGCTGATGCTCGTCATGAGCAACAACATGCTCCAGCTGTTCTTCGGCTGGGAAGCGGTGGGTCTGGTGTCCTATCTGCTGATCGGCTTCTGGTACAACAAGCCGACAGCCATCTTCGCGAATATGAAGGCGTTCCTGGTCAACCGTGTGGGCGACTTCGGCTTCATCCTCGGCATCGGCCTGATCGCGGCCTACGCCGGCACGCTGAACTATGGCGAAGCGTTTGCGAAGGCGAACACGCTCGCCGGCATCACGTTCCCGGGCACCGAATGGATGCTCGTCACTGTGATCTGCATCTGCCTGTTCATCGGCGCGATGGGAAAGAGCGCGCAGTTTCCGCTGCACGTCTGGCTGCCCGACTCGATGGAAGGCCCAACCCCAATTTCGGCGCTGATCCACGCAGCGACGATGGTGACCGCGGGCATTTTCATGGTGGCACGCATGTCGCCGCTGTTCGAACTGTCCGATACGGCGCTGTCGTTCATCATGGTGATCGGCGCGATCACGGCGCTGTTCATGGGCTTCCTCGGCATCATCCAGAACGACATCAAGCGCGTGGTGGCGTATTCGACGCTGTCGCAGCTCGGCTACATGACGGTCGCGCTCGGCGCCTCGGCCTATTCGGTCGCGGTGTTCCACCTGATGACGCACGCTTTCTTCAAGGCGCTGCTGTTCCTCGGTGCCGGCTCTGTGATCATCGGCATGCACCACAATCAGGACATCCGCTGGATGGGTGGCGTGCGCAAGTACATGCCGATCACCTGGATCACGTCGCTGCTGGGTTCGCTGGCGCTGATCGGTACGCCGTTCTTCTCCGGTTTTTACTCCAAGGACAGCATCATCGAGGCCGTGCACGAGAGCCATCTGTGGGGTTCGAGCTTCGCTTACTTCGCCGTGCTGGCAGGCGTTTTCGTCACAGCGTTCTATTCGTTCCGCATGTACTTCCTGGTGTTCCACGGCAAGGAGCGCTACGACCAGAATCCGGACGCGCATCATGACGATCATGGTCACGATGCCCACGACGCGCATGACGCACACGGCCACGACAGCCATGCCCACAAGCCGCACGAGTCCCCGCTGGTCGTCTGGCTGCCGCTGGTGCTGCTGGCGATTCCGTCGGTGATCATCGGTTTCTTCACCATCGATGCGATGCTCTACGGGGACTTCCTCAAGGATGCGATCTCGTTCAACCTCGACAAGCATCCTGCGATGCGCGAGATGGCCGAAGCCTTCCACGGCCCGGTCGCCATGGCGATCCACGGCCTGAGCACCGCGCCTTTCTGGCTGGCCGTCGCCGGTGTCGCACTGTCTTATTACATGTACATGATCAACCCGGCGTTGCCGGCCGCGATCAAGCGCGGATTCGGGCCGGTCTACCGCCTGCTCGAAAACAAGTACTACCTCGACTGGATCAACGAGAACATCGTGGCACGCGGTGCGCGCGCGTTGGGCACCGCCTTCTGGAAGGGCGGCGACCAGGCCGTCATCGACGGCGCCATCGTGAACGGTTCGTGGAGAACGATCGGCCGGATCGCCGGGTTGGTGCGTCGGGCGCAGTCCGGCTTCATCTACCACTACGCGATGGCGATGCTTCTGGGCATCTTCGTGCTCTTGACGTACTTCGTCTGGTTCAACAAATAAGCGTTTCGCTGGAGAAGAATAAAAATGGGTTTGTTGAGCCTCGCCATCTGGGTGCCGATCGTTGTCGGCGGCCTGCTGTTGGCTTTCGGTCGGGATGACCGTGCGAACGTCACGCGTTGGGTTGCATTGGCGGGTTCCGTCGTCGGCTTCATCGTCACGATTCCGCTGTACACGCGCTTTCAGCTCGGTACGTCTGCCATGCAGTTCGTCGAGAAGCACAGCTGGATCCAGCGCTTCAACATCAACTACCACGTGGGCGTCGACGGCCTTTCGCTGTGGATGGTGCTGCTGACGGCTTTCATCACCGTGATCGTCGTGATTTCCGCATGGCAGGTGATCACGGAGCGCGTGAACCAGTACATGGGTGCGTTTCTGATTCTGTCGGGCCTGATGATCGGCGTGTTCGCCGCGCTCGACGGCTTGCTGTTCTACGTGTTCTTCGAGGCCACGCTGATCCCGATGTACCTGATCATCGGTATCTGGGGCGGCTCGAACAAGATCTACGCTGCGTTCAAATTCTTTCTGTACACGCTGCTCGGCTCGCTGCTGATGCTCGTCGCGCTGATCTACCTGTACAACAAGTCCGGCGGCAGCTTCGACATCGCGACATGGCACAAGCTGCCGCTCGGGGCCAGCGCGCAGACCTTCCTGTTCTTCGCGTTCTTCTCGGCCTTCGCCGTCAAGGTGCCGATGTGGCCGTTCCATACCTGGCTGCCCGACGTGCACGTCGAGGCGCCCACCGGTGGGTCGGCCGTGCTGGCCGCGATCATGCTGAAGCTCGGCGCCTACGGCTTCCTGCGTTTCTCGATGCCGATCGCACCCGACGCTTCGCGCGAATGGGCCTGGCTCATGATCGCGCTGTCGCTGATCGCGGTGATCTACGTGGGTTTGGTCGCACTGGTTCAGAAGGACATGAAGAAGCTCGTGGCTTACTCATCCGTCGCGCACATGGGCTTCGTGACGCTCGGCTTCTTCATCTTCAACGATCTCGGCGTCTCCGGCGGCATCGTGCAGATG
>JAQGMX010000388.1 GCA_028292145.1 Variovorax sp. | reverse complement strand
CCTCTGCCCTGTCCGCCACATCCTCGTCGCCGTACTCTGTCTTGAACCCTTGCGCCTCCAGCCCGTTCTCCGTCAGCCACCGCACCAGCACCGCGATGCTCCCGTGCGTCACGAACACCCGCTCGGCGCCCGTCCCCGAAATTGCTTTCTGCAGCCCCGGCCAATCCGCGTGATCGGACATCACGAAGCCCCGGTCGACGCCGCGCCGACGACGCGTGCCGCGCAACTGCATCCAGCCGCTAGCGAAAGCATCCGCGTAATTGCCGAATCGCTTCATCCACGGCGTGCCCTGCGCCGACGGCGGCGCCAGGACCAGCGCGCGCTTGAGCATCTGTGGATTCACTTCCGGATCGCTCACCCGGAATGTCGGCGGCAGCTTGACGCCGGCTGCGCGGTACACGGCGTTCAGCGGCTCGACCGCGCCGTGTACGACGATCGGCCCGATGTCCGCCTCGACGCCGTGCAACACGCGCTGCGCCTTGCCGAACGAATAGCAAAGCATCACCGAGGTCCGGCCCTCGTCGGCATTGCGCCGCCACCAGCCGTTGATGTCCTCGAACAGCGCTGCCTGCGTCGGCCAGCGATAGATCGGCAGGCCGAAGGTCGATTCGGTGATGAAGGTGTCGCACGGCACCGGCTCGAAGGGCGCGCAGGTGCCGTCCGGCTCGGTTTTGTAATCGCCCGACGCGACCCAGACGCGGCCGCCGTGTTCGAGCCGCACCTGTGCCGAACCGAGCACGTGACCGGCCGGATGTAGCGAAATCTGAACACCGTTGTGAATGATCGCCTCGCCGTACGGCAGCGTCTGCAGCGTGATGCCGGCACCGAGGCGGGTGCGCAGCGTGCCTTCGCTGTCGGTGTGCGCGAGGTAATGGTCGTGGCCGATGCGCGCGTGGTCGGAATGCGCATGCGTGATGACGGCCCGGTCGACCGGACGCCAGGGATCGATGTAGAAATCGCCGGCCGGACAGTAGAGGCCTTCGGGCCGTGCCACGACGAGATCGTCCGCGCGAGAAGCAAAACTGACGGGTGTGTGGGGCACGTGCATGTCTGAAAGATCGTAGCCAGCATGCGGCCGACACGCGCACAAGCAGCGCCGCAAACCACTGTGAGCACGGGCCTACGCGTGGCCGATTGGCGTTTTCAGGGTTAACACCGAGCAAATAGCAGCCATCGTCAGAACTTGCGACACCGTTGCGATTGTTGAATGTCGGGTCTTCACTGTTAATTGCCACACCTTCAGATGACCGCTCGCCTCCGCACCCTCGATCCGCAGCAGACGCTGCCCCACGATGCCGAACAGGCCGTTCTCGTCGGCCGCGCCTGGCTGGCCGGCAGCGCCAACGACACCGACGCGACCGGCGGTCCGACGCTGGTGACCGTGCGCGACGGCACGCTGATCGACATCGGCACCCTCGCCCCGACCACCGCCACGCTGCTCGCCATGCCCGACGCCGCTGCGCATGTGCGAGCTTTCGTCGATGCCGGCCACGGCGTGCCGCTCGGCCCGCTTGCGGAATGGCTGGATTCGACCTGCGCAAATCCGAGCGATCCGACCCGCGCCCGCCTGCTGTCGCCCAACGATCTGCAGGTCGTCAAGGCGGCCGGCGTCACCTTCGTCGACAGCATGGTCGAACGCGTGATCGAGGAGCAGGCGCGCGGCGATGCGTCCCGCGCCGAAGCCGTCCGGCGCGAAGTGACGGCGGCGGTCGGCGACAACCTCGCCGCCATCAAGCCCGGTTCCGAGCGCGCGATGCAGCTCAAGGAAGTGCTGGTCGCGCAGAAGCTGTGGTCGCAATACCTCGAAGTCGGCATCGGCCCGGATGCGGAAATCTTCACCAAGGCCGCACCGCTGGCGTCGGTTGGCATCGGCGTCGAGGTCGGGCTGCATCCGAAATCGACCTGGAACAACCCGGAGCCCGAGATCGTGCTGGCGGTCTCGCCGCGCGGCGAGATCGTCGGAGCGGCGCTCGGCAACGACGTGAACCTGCGCGACTTCGAGGGCCGCAGCGCCCTGCTGCTCGGCAAGGCGAAGGACAACAACGGCTCCTGCGCCATCGGCCCGTTCATCCGGCTGTTCGACGAACACTTCGGCATCGACGATGTGCGCAACGCAGTCGTCAAGCTGCATGTCGAGGGTGAAGACGGCTTCGTTCTGGAAGGTGCGAGCTCAATGTCGCGCATCAGCCGTGACCCGCTCGAACTCGTCGGCCATGCGATGGGCGGCCATCACCAGTATCCGGACGGCATCCTGCTGTTCTGCGGCACGATGTTCGCGCCGATCCAGGACCGCGACGCGCCCGGCGCCGGCTTCACCCATCACATCGGCGACCGGGTCACGATCTCGTCCGAACGCCTCGGCGCGCTGGTGAACTGGGTCGATCACAGCGACCGCATTCCGCCCTGGACGTTCGGCATCGGGGCGCTGATGCGCAATCTGGCACGGAGAGGCCGGTTGGCGTAAGGATCTTTAAGATTTGCAGGCGAAGCGCGCGACAATCACGGCCTTGCCCGCGCGCCCGACCAGGCTTCGCGACCTGGCCCGAGTGCCCTGCCGCATGTCGATTTACCCGATGTGAACGCCCCCACGAACGATCGATGAGAACTGGCGCACGCAAGCCGAACATCGCGCGAAGGACGCGCGAGGCCGTTGGCTCGCTGAGGGTGAGACTGACGCTGAGCGGCGTCGCGGCGCTGGTGCTCGGCATCGGCCTGATTGCGTTTCTGCTCGTTGGGCGGGCCGAACGCGACATGCTGGCGGTCGAGCGCGAACGTGAGATTGGAGAAGCTGTACGAACCGCAACCGTACTTTCTCACCGGGTGATCGAGGTGCAGCGCACGCTCCAGGCGCTCGCAATGCAGGCCGAAGGCGGCTCGCTGGACGATCCAGTGACGCTGGAGCGCTTTGTCCAGAGCACGCCGCTGCTGAAAGATATCTTCGCACTGCTCTTCATGGCGGCGAAGGATGGGCGCGTCCGCGTCTATGTCGACGACAAGGGTGTTCAGCATCCCGGCATCGACATTTCGGACCGGTCCTATTTCCGCAACACGCTGAAGGACGGCAAGCCGCAGATTTCCGACGTGATCTACAGCCGGCTCGACGGCGCGCCGGGCGTCGTCTTCACTCAGCCGATTCGTAACGAAACCGGCGTCTACGGCATGTTGGCGGGATCGGTCCGCTTGAACAGCCGTGGTCTGCTCGACAGCGTGATGACGACGCAGTCGGGCTACACATCGAGCGTGACCGTGGTCGTGACGAATGCCAATGGGACGATCCTTGCGCATCCCGACAAGAACCGGGTCGCGCAGTCGCTTGCAACCGAGCCGTATCTCAAGGGTGCATTCCAGGCCTGGCTCGACAGCGGCGCACCGATCGAACCGCAAGGCCTGCTGCTCGCACAGGCCGGTGAAGTGGTCAGCATCGCCGGCGTGCCCGGACCAGACTGGCTGGTCTGGCGCGTCCGCGACGAAGCCCAGTTGCTGACGCCGTTGCGTGATGCCAGGCGGCATGCGCTCATCATCGCCGGCGCGCTCATCGTCGCGCTGTCCATCGCCATGTTCGCGTGGCTCGGCTGGTTGCTCGCGCCGCTGAAGCTGCTGAAGAACCGTGCGCAGCACCTGTTCGACGGCGAAGTCGAGGCGCAGGAAGGATGGCCGGCTGCCAGCGGCGAAATCGGCAGCCTGGGACGCGTGCTGCGGCGAGTCGCCATCGAACGCGCGCGGCTGGAAGACCTCAACGCCCAGATGCTCGGTCGCCTGCGTTCGGTCATGAGCGCAGCGCCGGTCGGCATCGCCATCGCGCGGCAGGATCGTTTCGAACTTGCGGGCGACACCTTCTGTCAGCTTTTCGGATGCACCGAACGCGACCTGCTCGATCGCTCGACACGCCTGATCTTTGCATCTGCTGAAGATCACGCTGCTTTCACCGACCAGGAACGCGAGGCTTTCGCCATAGAAGGTGCTTATGCGGGGGAATGGCGGCTGCGGAGAAACGACGGCACCCAGTTCTGGGCGCGGCTGCGCAGCAAGATGGTCGATGGCAACGACGCTTCGATGGGCGCGATCTGGATCGTCAACAACATCGATGAGCAGCGGGCCCAGCGCGAGCAGCTCGAATGGTCGGCGACGCACGATCCGCTCACCGGCCTCGCCAATCGCCTGGCCTTCACCGACAAGGCCGAGCAACTGGTCGCCGGACTTCCGCATACCCTGCCGACGGCGCTGGTGTTCATCGATCTGGACAACTTCAAGCCCGTCAACGACACGGCCGGCCATCTGGCGGGCGACCTCATGCTGCTGACGGTCGCCACGGCGATCTCCGCCCACACGCGCTCGACCGATCTTGTCGTACGACTCGGCGGCGACGAATTTGCATTGGTGCTCGAACGCTGCAGTCATGAGAGCGCCTTGCGGATCGCCGAAGAAGTCCGGAACGCCGTGGCCGGCGTGGCACTGCCGTGGGAAGAAAGCACGCTGCGCGTCGGCGCCAGCCTCGGCGTTGCAAGCCTCACAGCCGAGACTCGCAGCGTCGCGGAATGGCTGGCTGCAGCCGATGCTGCCTGCTATGCAGCCAAGGCAGCGGGACGAGGAACCGTGCAGTCCGCCGGACGCTAGAACGCGGCCGCGTTCGGAAAGCAATAAGCCGCTCGAAAGCGGCTTTTTGGCGTTGGTGCGAAACGCTCAGCGCTTCTGACGGTACTTGCGCAGCGCAGCAATCTGCGCAGCCATCACGGCCAGTTCCGATTGCGCCATCGCGATATCGATGTCGCTCTTGGCATTCTTCAGCGCTTCCTCGGCCGCAGCCTTGGCAGCATTGGCCTTCTCGTCGTCCAGATCCTTGCCGCGGATGGCGGTGTCGGATAGCACGGTCACGCTGTTCGGCTGCACTTCGAGAATGCCGCCGGCCACGAAGACGAACTCTTCGCCGCCGTCGGCCATTTCGATGCGCACGGCGCCCGGACGGATGCGCGTGATGAGCGGCGTGTGACGCGGGAAAATGCCCAGCTCGCCGGTTTCACCCGGGAGCGCAACGAACCTGGCTTCGCCCGAGAAGATCGACTCTTCCGCGCTGACCACGTCGACGTGAATGGTGTTTGCCATATCAGGCGACCTTCTTGGCCTTCTCGAAGGCTTCGTCGATGGTGCCGACCATGTAGAACGACTGTTCCGGCAGGTGGTCGCACTCGCCGTTCACGATCATCTTGAAACCGCGGATGGTTTCCGACAGCGGCACGTACTTGCCCGGCGAGCCGGTGAACACTTCGGCCACATGGAAGGGCTGCGACAGGAAACGCTGGATCTTGCGAGCGCGGGCCACGGCCAGCTTGTCGTCCGGAGCCAGTTCATCCATGCCCAGAATCGCGATGATGTCGCGGAGTTCCTTGTAGCGCTGCAGCGTGCCTTGCACGGCGCGAGCCACGTTGTAGTGCTCTTCACCAACGACGGCCGGCGACAGCTGACGCGAGGTCGAGTCCAGCGGGTCCACGGCCGGGTAGATGCCCAGCGATGCGATTTCGCGCGACAGCGCAACGGTCGAATCCAGGTGGGCGAAGGTGGTGGCAGGCGACGGATCGGTGTAATCGTCGGCTGGCACGTAGACGGCCTGGATCGAGGTGATCGAGCCGACCTTGGTCGACGTGATCCGCTCCTGCAGACGGCCCATTTCTTCGGCCAGCGTCGGCTGGTAGCCCACGGCGGAAGGCATACGGCCCAGCAGTGCCGACACTTCGGTTCCGGCCAGCGTGTAGCGGTAGATGTTGTCCACGAAGAAAAGCACGTCCTTGCCTTCGTCACGGAACGACTCGGCAATGGTCAGGCCGGTCAGCGCGACGCGCAGACGGTTGCCCGGTGGTTCGTTCATCTGGCCGTAGACCATTGCGACTTTCGAGTCCTCGAGGTTCTCGAGGTTCACGACGCCGGAGTCGGCCATCTCGTGATAGAAGTCGTTGCCTTCGCGGGTCCGCTCGCCCACACCGGCGAACACCGACACGCCCGAGTGGGCCTTGGCGATGTTGTTGATGAGTTCCATCATGTTCACGGTCTTGCCCACGCCGGCACCGCCGAACAGGCCGACCTTGCCGCCCTTGGCGAACGGGCACACCAGGTCGATCACCTTGATGCCGGTTTCCAGCAGTTCCTGCGAAGGCGACAGGTCGTCGTACGCAGGCGCCTTGCGGTGGATCGAAGCGGTGAGTTCCTGGCTGACCGGGCCGCGCTCGTCGATAGGCGCGCCGAGCACGTCCATGATGCGACCGAGCGTCGCCTTGCCCACGGGCACGGTAATCGGCGCGTGGGTGTTGGTGACCATCAGACCGCGGCGCAGACCGTCGGACGAACCGAGCGCAATCGTGCGAACGACGCCGTCGCCGAGTTGCTGCTGAACTTCGAGCGTCAGCGCGCTGCCTTCGAACTTGAGGGCGTCATAGATCTTCGGCATCTGGCTGCGCGGAAATTCCACGTCGACCACGGCACCGATACATTGAACGATCTTGCCTTGCACTGCATTGGCTTGAGCCATATCTGCTCCGATAAAAATTTGAATCTGTTGACGTCGAGAGACGCTTAGACGCCGGCGGCCGCAGCAGCGCCCGACACGATTTCAGACAGCTCTTTGGTGATGCCGGCCTGACGGGTCTTGTTGTAGATCAGCTTAAGTTCGCCGATCACGTTGCCTGCGTTGTCGGTCGCGGCCTTCATGGCCACCATCCGGGCCGACTGTTCCGACGCCATGTTCTCGGCCACGGCTTGGTAGACCAGCGACTCGACATAGCGCACCAACAACTCGTCGATCACGCTCGCGGCGTCGGGCTCGTAGATGTAGTCCCACGCGTGCTGGCCGCCTTCGACCTGCAGCGAATCCGAAGCGAGGGGCAACAGCTGCTCGACCACCGACTCCTGGCGCATCGTATTGATGAACTTGGTGTAGCAGAGGTAGACGGCGTTGACCTTGCCTTCGGCATAAGCGTCGAGCAGCACCTTGACTGGACCGATCAGCTTTTCGAGATGCGGCGTGTCACCCAGCTGGGTGACATGCGACACGACACGTGCGCCGATGCGGTTCAGAAAGCTGAAACCCTTGTTGCCGATGGCCACCGCTTCGACGGTCACGCCGGCGGCCTGCTCCTCGCGCAGCTTGGTCGTCAACGCGCGCAGCACGTTGGTGTTCATGCCGCCGCACAGACCCTTGTCGGTCGTCACGAGGATGTAACCCGCCGCCTTCGCCTCATTCGTCTGCATGAACGCGTGCGTGTACTCGGGATTGGCTTTGCCGAGATTCGCCGCGATGGTGCGGATCTTCTCGCTGTACGGACGCGCCGCGCGCATACGCTCCTGCGCCTTGCGCATCTTCGACGCGGCCACCATTTCCATGGCCTTGGTGATCTTCTTGGTGTTCTCCACCGATTTGATCTTGCCGCGGATTTCCTTGCCAGCTGCCATTGGGACTCCTTGCGTTGCCGATCAGGCGAACGACTTCTTGAACGTCGTGATTGCGGCGGTCAGTTCGGCTTCGGCTTCCTTGTCGAGCGCCTTGGCCTTTTCGATCTTGTCGAGCAGCGCAACATGGCTGGTCTTCAGGAACTGATGCAGGCCGTGCTCGAAAGCCAGAACCTTCTTCACTTCCAGATCGTCCATGAAACCCTTGTTCACCGCGAACAGCGTGGCACCCATCAGCGAGACGGGCAGCGGGCTGTATTGCGCCTGCTTGAGCAGTTCGGTCACGCGGGCACCGCGGTCGAGCTGCTTGCGGGTGGCTTCGTCCAGATCGGAAGCGAACTGCGCGAACGCAGCCAGTTCACGGTACTGGGCGAGGTCGGTACGGATACCGCCCGACAGGCCCTTGATGATCTTCGTCTGTGCAGCCGAACCCACGCGCGACACCGAGATACCGGCGTTGATGGCGGGACGGATGCCGGCGTTGAACAGGTTGGTTTCCAGGAAGATCTGGCCGTCGGTGATCGAGATCACGTTCGTCGGAACGAAGGCGGACACGTCGCCGGCTTGCGTTTCGATGATCGGGAGCGCGGTCAGTGAACCGGTCTTGCCCTTGACTTCGCCCTTGGTGAAGGCTTCGACATAGTCGGCATTCACACGTGCGGCGCGCTCGAGCAGGCGGCTGTGGAGATAGAACACGTCGCCAGGGTAGGCTTCGCGGCCTGGCGGACGGCGCAGCAGCAGCGAAACCTGACGGTACGCAACGGCTTGCTTGGAGAGGTCGTCGTACACGATCAGCGCGTCTTCGCCGCGATCGCGGAAGTACTCGCCCATCGTGCAGCCGGAGTAGGCCGACACGTACTGCATCGCGGCCGATTCCGAAGCGGAAGCGGCGACCACGATCGTGTAGTCCATGGCACCGGCCTGTTCCAGAGCGCGCACCACGTTCTTGATCGACGAGGCCTTCTGGCCGATCGCGACGTAGACGCAGGTCACGTTCTGACCCTTCTGGTTGATGATCGCGTCGATCGCCACGGCGGTCTTGCCGGTCTGGCGGTCGCCGATGATCAGTTCGCGCTGGCCGCGGCCGATCGGCACCATCGAGTCGATGGCCTTCAGGCCGGTCTGCAGCGGCTGGTCGACGGATTTCCGTGCGATCACGCCTGGAGCGACCTTTTCGATCACGTCGGTCATCGTGGCGTTGATCGGACCCTTGCCGTCGATCGGCTGGCCCAGCGCATTCACCACGCGGCCGATGAGTTCGCGGCCGACCGGCACTTCCAGAATGCGGCCCGTGCACTTCACGGTGTCGCCTTCGGAGATGTGCTCGTACTCGCCCAGAATCACGGCGCCGACGGAGTCGCGCTCGAGGTTCAGTGCCAGGCCGTAAGACGGCGTGCCGTCGGCGGTCGGGGTGAACTCCAGCATTTCGCCCTGCATCGCGTCGGACAGGCCGTGCACGCGCACGATACCGTCGGTCACCGATACCACGGTGCCCTGATTGCGAATGTCGGCGCTGACGCCAAGGCCTTCAATACGGCTCTTGATCAGTTCGGAAATTTCTGCGGGATTGAGTTGCATGACTCTTTCCTTCTTTCAATAAATGGGGCCAACCGCCTCGCCGCATCAAGCGGTGAGCGCTGCTTTCATTTGCTCGAGACGAGCCTTCACGGAGGTGTCGAGGACTTCGTCACCCACCACGACGCGAATGCCGCCGATCAACGACGTGTCTTCTTCGACACGCGTCGTCAGCTTGCGGCCGAAACGGCGTTCCAGCGCCACGCTCACGTCGCTCAGTTCGGCGTCCGTGATCGGGAAGGCGCTGTAGATCACGGCGTCGGAGGCACCGGCGCTCGCGTTCTGGAGCGCGCGGTACTGGACCGCGACCTCCGGCAACGCAGCGATGCGGCCGTTGTCGATCACGGTACGCAGGAAGTTCTTGCCGGATTCCGGCAGAACATGCGTGGTGAGGCCCGAGATCAGGTCGAAGACCTGTTCGGACGACACTTTCGGATCGGACGCGAACTGCTGCAGCTGCGGCGTGGCGGCGATGGTGGCGAGTTGCTCGATCCAGCCGGCCGTGCCTTCGAGATCACTCGAAGATGCCTTGAACAGCGCATCGGCGTACGGACGGGCAATGGTGGCGAGTTCGGCCATGTCGTCCTCAGAGCTCGGTCTTCAGGCGGTTGAGCAGGTCGGCGTGAACGCCGGCATTGACTTCCTTGCGGAGAATCTGCTCAGCGCCCTTGACGGCCAGCGCGGCGACCTGCTCGCGCAGGACCTCACGGGCACGCACGGATTGCTGCTCGGCTTCGGCGTGCGCGGCGACCACGATCTTGTTGGCCTCCTCGGTGGCACGGCCCTTGGCCTCTTCGACGATTTGCTGGGCACGGCGCTCTGCATCGGCCAGCAAGGTGGTCGTCTCATTACGGGACTTCACCAGTTCTTGCTCGACGCGTTGGTTGGCCGAAGCGAGTTCCGCTTTGGCCTTGTCGGAGGCCGCCAGGCCCGCGGCGATCTTTTGCGCACGTTCATCCAGCGCCTTTGCGATGGGCGGCCACACGAATTTCATCGTGAACAGCACCAGCAGCAGGAAGACGATGGCCTGAACGAACAGGGTCGCGTTGATACTCACGGCAACACCTTTCTAGAGTGGCGTTGAACGGGACTTAACGGGGCAGGTTGGCCAGGAAAGTCGCGGCGAACGGATTTGCAAAAGCGAACAGCAGAGCGATAGCCACACCGATCAGGAAAGCCGCGTCGATCAGACCTGCCAAGATGAACATCTTGGTTTGCAGGTCGTTCATGAGTTCAGGCTGACGAGCCGATGCTTCGAGGAACTTGCCGCCCATCAATGCGATACCGATGGAAGCACCAATCGCGCCGAGACCGACGATCAAACCACTAGCCAGTGCGACGAGACCGAGAATGTTTTCCATGATGATTCCTTAGATTACAGATTGAAAGCGAAAAGATAAGACGAAAGCGAACTGAAGCGTTGAATACCAGGCCTAGTGGCCTTCATGAGCCTGGCCCAGGTAAATGAGCGTCAACATCATGAAAATGAATGCCTGGAGCGTGATCACCAAGATATGGAAGATCGCCCAGACGGTTCCGGCAATGATGTGCCCGATAGGCAACAGCACTCCCGAGAACGAGGCCGCCATCGCACCACCCATCAGCGCGATCAGCATAAAAACGAGTTCGCCGGCATACATGTTGCCGAACAGCCGCATGCCGTGAGAAACGGTCTTTGCAACGTATTCGATGATCTGCATCAGCAGATTGATCGGCCAGAGCACCGGGTGTGCACCGAAAGGCGCGGTGATCAGTTCATGACCCCAGCCGCCAAGACCCTTGATCTTGATGCTGTAGAAAAGGCAGAGCAGCAGCACCGAGGTCGACAGGCCGAGCGTGGTCGAAAGATCGGCCGTCGGGACGACGCGCATGTAGGCGTGCGCAGGGTCGCCACCGGTGGCGCCGTGGAACTTGGCCCACAGTGCCGGCAACAGATCGACCGGCAGCATGTCCATCGCGTTCAGCAGGAAAATCCAGACGAAGACGGTAAGTGCGAGCGGCGCGATGAATTTGCGGCTCTTCGCGTTGTGGATCGTCGCCTTGGCTTGGCCGTCGACCATTTCCACAAGAATTTCCACAGCAGCCTGAAAACGACCCGGTACGCCGGAAGTCGCTTTGCGCGCGGCAAGCCACAACACGAAGCAACCGATCATCCCGATCACCAATGCATAGAGCACCGAATCGAGATTGATGACATTGAAATCGACAATGGCTTTCTGAGTGACGGGTTCAAGGCCCCAGTTCACCTGCCAATGCTGCAAATGGTGAACGATGTATTCACTCGCGGTCGGTGCGTGTCCTTCTGCGGCCATCTTTCAACGTCTCTTTAAATGAATCAAATCCGGTTCAACAACCTGGGGCGCACTACAAGAGCGACCCAGTACATCTTCATCGCTGCCACGACGCCAGCCAGCATCGCCAGCCAGTTCAGGCCGCTGACCAGCCATGGCGCCGCCGCCAGAAAGGCGATGGTCAGGCCCAGCTTGATCAGCTCCCAGACAAAAAATCTCAGCATGGCTGCAGACGCAAGGCCCGCTTCTTGCGTTCCTCGTTTTGCAACCCTCATGGCACCCCGGACAAACAATGCTGCCGGAACCGCCACTGCCAGTGCTCCGTAAAGTGCAGACGCACCGGCGATTGGCCGACCCGTCCATACCCAAGCGATTCCAGCCACGACCAATCCTGCAACCACTTGGGCCACGATCACCCACCAGGGCGACAGTTCGGGATTTGCCTCGCGTAGCTGCTGCGCCTGTTCGGCGCTCAGCGGCTTGAAATCAGAGTCTTCGACATCCATCTCGGTCGAGTCGGTCTTGATGGAAGCGCTTGTTGTCATTGGAATAGCACCGCCTACCGAATCTAACCGAAGCTGAAGGAACTATTGAAAGTTCCGTGGAAGCTGTCGAAATTTACAAAGCCATTGATTATAAGTAAAAACCCCTGCGATACCGAATGACTGAGCATCACGACAGGGAACTTCCTCCATTTGTTGTACACATCCACCACCTCATGACCTCCACTTCTCCCCCCGCCGACAAGCCGCTCGACCCTGTGGCCGATACCCGCAAAGAGTCCCTGATCGACTATCCGTCGCTGTTTCCGATCAAGGTGATGGGCGTGAAGACGGATGGCTTTGTTCACGCGATCACGCAGACGGCCGAGCGCTTCGATCCTGCTTTCGACGCCAGCACGATCGAACTGCGCCCGAGCAAGGCCGGCAATTATCTGGGCGTGACGATCACGGTGATGGCAACCAGCCGCGAGCAGCTCGACGACCTCTATCGCGCACTGTCGTCGCACCCGATGGTCAAGGTGGTTCTTTGACCCTGGCTGCGCCTCTGTGGTTGGGCCGCATCGACTATGCGGAAAGCTACGACGCGATGCGGGAGTTCACGGCCGAGCGCTTGCCCGAAGCGCCCGACGCGCTCTGGATTTGCGAGCATCCGCCTGTCTATACACAGGGACTGGCCGGCAAAAGCACACACATCCTGAACCCAGGTGACATTCCGGTCGTACACACCGACCGCGGCGGACAGGTGACCTTCCACGGCCCAGGCCAAGTCGTTGCCTACCCGCTGCTCGACATCCGGCGCGCCGGCTATTTTGTCAAGGAATACGTCTACCGGCTCGAGGAATCCGTGCTGCGGACGCTGATGCATTTCGGCGTCACCGGCCACCGCGTACCCGGCGCGCCGGGAATCTACGTGCGGCTCGACGATCCGTTCTCCCATTCGGCGCTGTCGGGGCCGTTCGCCCCCGGCACGCTGTTCGACGGGCTCGGAAAGATCGCAGCGCTGGGCATCAAGGTCGGGCGCCGCGGCACGTACCACGGGCTGTCGCTCAACGTCGCGATGGACCTCGAACCCTTTTCACGTATCAACCCCTGCGGTTACGCGGGCCTGCGAACGGTCGACCTTTCTACAATCGGGGTCCAGACCACCTGGGAAGAAGCAGCGCACGTGCTGAGCCAGAAGCTCGTCGTGCATCTGGCGCCCTAGCGCCCGAACTGCCCCCGCCCTCCAGAAGCACCATCTCATGAGCACCTCCGAAGTCGTCCGCGAAAGCCAGAGCGCCGAAAACTACAACCCGCTCGCCAAGCAAAAGGCCGGCGCCAAGTTGTCGCGCATCCCGGTCAAGGTGATTCAGGGTGAAGTGCTCAAGAAGCCGGACTGGATCCGCGTCAAGGCCGGTTCGCCGACCACGCGCTTCTACGAGATCAAGCAGATCCTGCGCGAGAACAACCTGCACACGGTGTGCGAGGAAGCGTCTTGCCCGAACATCGGCGAGTGCTTCGGCAAGGGCACGGCCACGTTCATGATCATGGGCGACAAGTGCACGCGCCGCTGCCCTTTCTGCGATGTCGGTCACGGTCGTCCCGATCCGCTCGACAAGGACGAGCCGCTCAATCTGGCGCGCACCATTGCCAAGCTTCGCCTGAAGTATGTCGTGATCACCAGCGTCGACCGCGACGATCTGCGCGACGGCGGCAGCGGCCACTTCGTCGAATGCATCCGCAACATCCGCGAACTGTCGCCGATGACGCAGATCGAGATCCTGGTGCCGGACTTCCGCGGCCGCGACGACCGCGCGCTCGAAATCCTCAAGCTCGCACCGCCGGATGTGATGAACCACAACCTGGAAACCGCGCCGCGCCTGTACAAGGAAGCGCGCCCCGGGAGCGACTACCTGTTCAGCCTGAACCTGCTGAAGAAGTTCAAGGCGCTGCACCCCTCGGTGCCGACCAAGAGCGGCATCATGGTGGGCCTCGGCGAAACCGACGAAGAGATCCTGCAGATCATGCGCGACATGCGTGCGCACGACATCGACATGCTGACCATCGGCCAGTATCTGTCGCCATCGAATTCGCACTTGCCGGTCAAGCGCTACGTCCACCCCGACACTTTCAAGATGTTCGAGCAAGAGGCCTACAAGATGGGCTTCACGCACGCTGCCGTCGGTGCGATGGTGCGCTCGAGCTACCACGCCGACGAACAGGCGCACGCGGCCGGCGTTTAAAACTTCAGCGCGGCGCCGCCAGCAGCGCGGCCGGGTCCTCGGCATGCAGCACGCCTTGCGCCCATGCCTTGAGTTTTCCCGTGTCGGCGCGCAGCACTTCCTGCTTTACCGCGAGGATTTGTGACGGGTGCATCGAGAAGCTGCGCAATCCGAGTCCCAGCAGCAGCCGCGTGAACATCACGTCGCCCGCCATCTCACCGCAGACGCTCACGCCCTTGCCCTGCCGCACGCATTCGGCGATCGTGTCTGCGACCAGCCGCAGCACCGCCGGATGCGCCGGATCGTAGAGATGCGCGACGGCTTCGTCGGCGCGATCGATCGCCAGCGTGTACTGGATCAGGTCGTTGGTGCCGATCGACAGGAAATCGAAGTGCTTCAGGAAGGTCTTGAGCGTGAGCGCAGCCGCAGGAATCTCGATCATCGCGCCCAGCTTGACCTGACCGTATGCAACGCCGCGTTGGTCGAGCTGCTCGCGCGCTTGAGCGATCAACGCCAGCGTCTGGTGAATCTCGCTGGCATGCGCGAGCATCGGTATCAGCAGATGGATTTCACCGTGCGCCGCAGCGCGCAGGATGGCGCGCAACTGCGTCAGGAACATCGCCGGATCGGCCAGGCTCCAGCGGATGGCGCGCAGACCGAGCGCCGGATTCAGATGCTCCTGGCGCGATGACTTGCCGTCGAGCGGCTTGTCCGCGCCGATGTCGATCGTGCGCACGGTCACCGGCATGCCCTGCATGCCTTCGACCGCACGACGGTAGGCGCTGTACTGCTCCTCTTCGTCCGGCAGCCGCGTTAGGCGCTGCGCTTCGCGGCCCATGAAAAGGAATTCGCTGCGGAACAGACCGACGCCGACCGCACCGGCCTTCACCGCGCCGACCGTGTCCTCGGGCATCTCGATGTTGGCCAGCAGATCGACGCGTTCGCCGTCGAGCGTGACTGCCGGCTTGTGCCGCAGACGCGCCAGCCGTCCGCGCTCCAGATCGCCCTGTCGCTGCTTGAAACCGTATTCGGCGAGGATGATCGGCGACGGATCGACGATCACCACGCCCGCATCGCCGTCGATGATGACCCAGTCATCCTGCCGCACCAGCTGGCTCGCGGTGCGCGCGCCGACCACGGCCGGAATGTCCATGCTGCGCGCGACGATGGCCGTGTGCGACGTGCGCCCGCCGACGTCCGTCACGAAGCCGGCGAACACGCTTTTCTTGAACTGGAGCATGTCGGCCGGCGACAGGTCGTGCGCGATCAGCACCAGCGGTACGTCGATGCCGTCGCCGGAGGTCGGATCGGCCTGGTCGTCGTCGTCGTGTGCGGCTGCGCGTTTGCGTCGCGGCGGACTCGGCGCCAGCACGGCAGCCGTTCCCTTCATGCGGTGCAGCACGCGCTCGACGACCTGCTCCAGGTCGGCCTTGCGCTCGCGCAGGTACTCGTCCTCCATCTCGTCGAACTGGCGCGCGATGACTTCCAGCTGCGTCGTCAGCGCCCATTCGGCGTTGTAGAGCCGGTTGGTGATCCACTGCTTCACGCCGGTCGACAGCGCCTCGTCCTGCAACAGCATCTGATGCACTTCGAGCAGCGCCGCCAGCTCGTGCGGCGCGTCGTTCGGCCCCATCAGGGCCACGCTGGCCTGCAGCTTCGTGAGCTCGTCGGCGACCGCGTTGCGCGCGCTGCGCACCCGGCCGATCTCGGTCTCCACCTGCTCCGGCTTGATGAAGTAATGCGCCACGTCGATGCGGCTCGACACCACCAGCACCGCCCGCCCGATGGCGATCCCGCGCGCGACAGGAAGACCGTGGACCGCGAACGTCATGGCGCCGTCACTCGCCTTCGCCGAACTTGTCGTTGATGAGCGCCAGCAGCGCATCCATCGCCTGCTGCTCGCGGTCGCCGTCGGTCTCGACGACCACCGTGACGCCGATGCCGGCGGCCAGCATCATCACGCCCATGATGCTCTTGGCATTGACGCGGCGGTCCCCACGCGAGAGCCACACTTCGCACGGGAAGCTGCCGGCCAGTTTGGTCAGCTTGGCCGAAGCGCGCGCATGCAGGCCCAGCTTATTGCTGATGGTCGCGGATGTCTTGATCACTGTGTTTTCTTCTCGCCTGATTTTGAGGGGCCGCAACGGCGACCTGCATGACGCCGGCCATGCCGCCGGCCACCGCGCGATGCACCAATTCTTCGAGCGGCTCCTTACGATAGCTCAGCGCGCGCAGCAGCATCGGAAGACTGACGCCCGCCACGAGCCGCGAGCGCGTGCCGTCGACCAGTTTCTGCGCCACGTTGCAAGGCGTTGCGCCGAAGATGTCGGTCAGCACCAGCACATTCGAGCGCGGCGTCCGCAACGCCATTTCCAGCGTGATCCGGGCGGCCGCAAGGGTTTCCTCCGGCGAGACGTTGGGCAGCACATCGAAAGCCGTCACGACGTGCTCGCTGTCCGGAAAGACATGCAGCGCACATTGGCGCAAGGCGTTGGCCAGCGGCGCGTGGGCGATGAGGAGAATGCTGTTCATGCAGTACGGGGAAGTGGGCGTCGATTATGCGAGCGCGCTCACCGGCACGGAGCATACGGCCCCATGCAGAGAGAAGGAAACCGACCAAGTTCGCACGCTCACGGCAGGCGCAGCCCTTCGAAGAATGTCATGAACGCCTCCGGGGCAGACGGCTTGCCGAGCACGGTCGCCTGATAAAGCGAGACGCCGCTCGCGGTGCGCTGCGCAAACCACAGCACGCGCGCCGGCGCTGCGGCGTTGGCAGCTTCGGCGGCTTTGGCATTTGCTGCTTCGTTGCGTGTTTCGAGCTTCCAGGGTGCCGGCACTGGCACTGCGCGCGGCACGGTCGCAGCCGCCTCTGTAGCGTCCTCATCGGCCAGTTGAGCGCGTGTGGCCGCACGCCAGGCCCGAAGCCAGGCCTCGGCCTGCGCCGCATCGGCAGCGGCGGCGTGCGCCACGGCAAAAGTGGCGCCCCCAGCTTCGCAACCGGCCATTTCGACTTCGACGGATTCGACACCCAGCGGCATGGCCCGCGTCGCGCGGTCTGCCTTGCAGGGCAGCAATGCGACGAGGCCTTTGTCGGCGATTCGCACGTCTCGCCAATTGAAGGTCGGCGTGCAGGCCCCGAGCAGGGCCATGCTCGTCAGCGCGAGAGCGAGAGCGAGAGCACAACGAGACGTTGTTTGTCGTATCGGCAGCTGAAAAAAAGTCGGCATGGCCCTTCGATTATCGAATCTCCCCCCGACCAGGTTCAACGCAGCGCGCCGAAAACCTTTTGCAGGATGGCGCTGCCGCTGCCCACCGGATCCTGCCGGATCTTGCGCTCCTCGTCGCCGATCACGAGGTACAGACCGTCGAGCGATTTGCCGGTGACATAACGCTGGATATTGGCATCCTCCGCTTTCATCAGACCCATGCCGGAGACCTTGCCGGCGATCTTGTTGTATTTATCGGCCAGCTGGACGCGCGCAGTTGCCGTCGTGACGATCGGCAGGAAGCGCTCGGTGAGCGGCGCCCGCGTCTTGCCGACAAAAAACTGCGTCACCGACGTCTCGCCACCGGTGAGGATGCCCTTGGCGTCGGACACGCTCATGCTGCGCACGGCGCCGAGCAGCAGATCCTTCGAGGCCGGCACCGCCTGTTCTGCGGCGCGGTTCATGGCCGTCACCAGTTCGTCGATGCGATCGCCCTGCCCGACCATCCGCAGCATCTTGACGCCCTTTTCCAGCGAGCCCGGCAGCGAAATCCTCACCCTCGGATTGCCGAGAAAGCCATCCGGCCGGCCCAGCAGGTCGACGGCGACATTCGCGCCTTTTTCGAGCGCGGCCTTGACGCCGCTGGACGCATCGCCGGCGCTCAGGTCACCGAGCGACAATGCGTGGGCCTGTTGCGTCGCCAGCAGAACCCAGGCGCCCGGCAACGCCAGGCAGGCGGAACTAAAATTGCGGCGGTCCATCGATCGGTCTCCCATGAAAAAA
>JAQGMX010000005.1 GCA_028292145.1 Variovorax sp. | reverse complement strand
TGCTGTTCCGGGGCTATCCGTTTGGTGCGGCTGGCAGGAATTGAACCCACGACCCCTTGGTTCGTAGCCAAGTACTCTATCCAACTGAGCTACAGCCGCTGAGCTTTCAAGTATAGCCTGCTTTTCGATCCGTTTTAAGAACCAGCCTAGAAAATTTCAATGCGTCTGGGCTGTCGCCGTCACCGTACCAGTCGCGACCGCACGTCTACCAAGCTCGATCTTGGCGATCGCGTTCCGGTGCACTTCGTCCGGGCCGTCCACGATGCGCACCGTACGCTGGTGCGCATAGGCTTCGGCCAGCCAGAAATCCTGGCTTAACCCTGCTGCGCCGTGCGCTTGGATCGCCCAGTCGACGACCTTGCAGGACATGTTCGGCGCGACCACCTTGATCATCGCAATCTCGGCACGCGCTTCCTTGTTGCCGACCGTGTCCATCTTGTAGGCCGCGTTCAGCGTCAGCAACCGTGCCTGATCGATCATGCAGCGCGACTCGGCGATGCGCTCGTGCCAGATCGACTGCTCCGACAGCGGCCGGCCGAAGGCCACGCGCGAGCGCAGGCGGTCGCACATCATTTCCAGCGCGCGCTCCGCCGCACCGATCGAACGCATGCAGTGGTGGATGCGTCCGGGGCCGAGGCGGCCCTGTGCGATCTCAAACCCGCGGCCTTCGCCCAACAGGATGTTGGACGCCGGAACGCGCACGTTCTCGAGCAGCACTTCCATGTGCCCGTGCGGCGCGTCGTCGTAACCGAGCACCGACAGATGGCGCAACACGGTCACGCCGGGCGCGTCGCGCGGCACGAGGATCATCGACTGCTGCGCATGACGCGGAGCTTCGGGATCGGTCTTGCCCATGACGATGAAGATCTTGCAGCGCGGGCTGCCGACACCCGACGAATACCACTTGCGTCCGTCGATCACGTAATCGTCGCCTTCTCGCCGGATCGTGCACTGGATGTTGGTGGCGTCGGAAGAAGCGACGGCCGGCTCCGTCATCAGGAAGCCGGACCGGATCTCACCGGCCAGCAGCGGAACGAGCCATTCCTCCTTCTGCGCTTCGGTGCCGTAGCGCTCGAAAGTTTCCATGTTGCCGGTGTCCGGCGCCGAACAGTTGAAAACTTCGCCCGACCACGAGACGCGTCCCATGATTTCGCACAGCGGCGCGTAGTCGAGGTTGGAGATGCCGGGGACGCCGCGGTACTCGTGCGGAAGGAACATGTTCCACAGCCCTGCCTCGCGTGCGAGCGGCTTGAGTTCCTCGATCAACGGCGAAACCTGCCAAGGGTTGCCCTGACGGCGGAACGCGTCCATCTCTTCGTTATATCGCGCCTCGTTGGGATAGATGTGCTGGTCGAAGAACTGCCGCATGCGTTGCAGCAGGTCCTGGGTTTTGGCGGAGGGTTCGGCGAACATGGTGTTTCCTTGTTTCGTTGATCTGGATGCGCGTTGTAACGGATCAGATTCAACCATCAGGCATGCCGACGCGGCGTCGCACTGGCGTCACTCCGAACCGCCCGATGCCCGCCGACCTTGCGCTCCCGCGCTATTTCTTCGGATCTGGCGCAGCCGTCTCGGGCCACTGCTGCGGCACGCGGCGCAGGTTGTCCACCGAATAACCCAGCGTCTTCAAGCGTGCGACGGCCGCCTGGTATGCCGGCTCCGGAATCTTCGGCGTGCGAGCCATGATCCAGGCGTAGTCGCGGTCGCTGCGTCCGACGATCGTCAGCTGATAGTCCCTGTCGATGTCGACGATGACGTATTCGGCCTTGATCGGCCAGATGAACTGCATGCCCCAGACAGCGTTGTTGGTGCCCGGGACCACGGTGCCGACCGGATTCATGGTCTTCAGTTCGCCATCGAACGCGCCTTCCCGGTAGCGGAATCGCGTCGCGATGCTGCCGTCAGGGCTCAGGCTGTAGGACTCCACTGCGTTGAACGCGTTGCGCTCCGGACGGGTGGGAATGTTGCCGATGACATACCAGTCGCCCATGAACCGCTGCAGATCGACTTGCGGTGCCGGCGGGATCTTGGGCGTCGGGGAAACGGCGCAGCCCGCGATCAGAAGTGCGGCGACGGCTGCGGCGGCACCTGCGGCCAGGAGCATCGGCCGGCTGGCGAAGGTCTTGGGGGTGGATGTGAATGGGGATCGCTTCATCGGAACCTCGAATCGATTGGTTGAGTTTGAACACAACCTACAAGTGAGCGATGAGGGAGCACGTCGGACAAGGACGGATGTGCGATGCGCCAAGCAAGCCGGGAAGGCAAAAAAAAGCCCAGGCCAGCGCGAACGCTGCCTGGGCTCCGAGGACCGAGAGACGCAGACGTCCGTTGAATCAGTTGATATTGGCGCCCATCGCGTGGAAAGGCTTGCCGGGGACCTTGAACGTGCCGCCGTATTCGAAAGGCGCGTTGTTCAGCAGCTTGCAGCCGCCCTTGGCAGTCGAGCATGCCTTGGAAGCGTCATAGGTGTGCCAGTAGATCGGGCCGTACAGGAAGTTGTGGATGCCCTTGCCTGCATAGTCGGCCACGCTCACGAGGTAGCTTTCGGTGCCGTGGTTGTCGGCATCTTCGGTCGAGATCGGATCGATGATGCGGCT
>JAQGMX010000003.1 GCA_028292145.1 Variovorax sp. | reverse complement strand
TCCCACAGCACGCGGCCGCTCATGAATTCCATCACGTAGAACGCGCGGCCGATGACCGATTCGTCCTCGCAGATGCAGAGCATCCGCGGCACCGGCACGTCGGTGCCCGCGAGGCCCGACATCACCTTGTATTCGCGCTCGATCGCATGCGCCGACGGCAGCAGTTTGGCGACCGGTCCCGGCTTGGCGCGCATCACGTAGCTCAGCGTCGGCGTGACCAGCTTGTAGGTCGGATTCGACTGGCCGCCCTTGAACATCTCCAGCGTCAGCGGCCCCTTGAAGCCGTCCAAATGCGCGTCGAGCCAGGCTGTGAGCGCCTCGATGTCGACCGCGTGCTGGGTGGAAACGGCGCGCGTGCCGACGAAGTTGTTGTAGTCCTGGGTCATGGATGGGTGCTGAACGGCGTGGGTAGTTTGAGGATCAGGTGTCGGCGGTGGCGATCTGCATCAGCGCCGAGCGGTCCAGCACGACGAGGCCGCCCGGTTCGATGCGCAGAACGCTCTCGCGCTCCATCGCCTTCAACTCCTGGTTGACCCGCTGGCGCGAGGCGCCGAGCAGTTGCGCGAGCTCCTCCTGCGCCAGATGAAGGCCGATGCGCATCTGGCTGCCGTCCGCGAGGTTCGGCACGCCATAGCTGCGCACCAGGTGCGTCAGCTGCTTGGCGAGACGCGCGCGCAAGGGCAGGGTGTTCAGGTCTTCCACCAGCCCGAAAAGCTGGCGAATTCGCCGCGCCTGCAGCCGCATCAGCGCTTCGTACAGCTCGACGTGGGCGGAAAGGATCTTCTGGAAATCTGCGCGCGCCACGTTCAGCGTGGTCGTCTCGCCGTGGGCATAGGCATCGTGCGTGCGCCGGTCGCCGTCGAACATCGCCACGTCGCCGAACCAGATGCCGGGCTCGACGTACGTGAGCGTCACCTGTTTGCCCGAGACCGTCGTCGAGCTCACGCGCACCGCGCCCTTGGCGCAGGCGATCCACTGCTCGGGCGGATCGCCGCGCGCTGCGAGCAGATCGCCGTCTTTGTGACGCTTGACATAGGCGCATCGGAGGATGTCGTGGCGGAGGGAAGGTGAAAGCGATGAGAACCAGCGTCCGCCGTTGATGGCTTCGCGCTCGTCGATATTAAGAATGGGCTCGTCCATGGGGCTGTCCTGTCGGCGACTGAATCACGCGTAATCTGGTTTTTCTTTGGCCAGGAAGGCCGCGATGCCGATGCCGGCGTTGGCATGGTGCAGGTTGCGCACGAACTGGTCGCGCTCCTGCGTAAGGTGCGAAGCCAGCGACTGGCCGCCCGCGTCGTTGAGCAATTCCTTGATGCTGGCGAGCGCGTTCGGCGCGCTGCCGTCGAGCCGTGCAGCCAGCGCCAACGCGGTCGACAGCGCCTGTCCGGTGTCGGAGAGTTCGTTGACCAGGCCCAGCGCGTGCAGGCGCGTCGCCGAAATGCGCTCGCCGCACATCAGCCATTCGGTCGCGATCTGGCGCGGCAGCGACTGCGCCAGCTGCCAGCTCAATCCGCCGTCCGGCGACAGGCCCACCTTGCTGTACGACGCCGCAAAGATCGCGTCGCGCGCGGCGACGATCAGGTCGCAGGCCAGCGCCAGCGAAAAACCGCCGCCGGCCGCGGCGCCTTCGACGGCGGCGATCACCGGCTTTGGAAAGGTTCGGATCGAATCGATCCAGTTGTGCAGCGCGTCGATGCTTTCGGCCTGCACGGACGGCGGCTGCTGGCGGTTGTCGCGCAGGCGCTGCAGGGAGCCGCCCGCGCAGAACCACGGACCTTCGCCGACGATCACGACGCTGCGGATCTCGCTGCTGTTCTCGGCGCCGTTGAGCGCCTCGACGCCGGCGGCATAGATCTCGGGGCCGAGTGCGTTGCGCTGCGACGGGTTGCTCAGCGTCAGCACCATGGTGCTGCCTTCGGTGGTGCTCTTGAGTTCGGCGGTCATGGTGTGGGGCTCGCTGTGCTCGTGATGCTTTCTTCCTCATGCTTCAGGCTCAGGCCGAGCGCGCCGCGGCGGCGCAGCCACGGGCTCGGGCGATAGCGCGGATCGCCGTAGACGGTCTGCAGGTTAAACAGCACTTCGAGCATGTTGGTCGGGCCGTAGAGGTCGCCCATCGCGAGCGGTCCTTGCGGGTAGCCGAGGCCGAGGCGCACGGCGGTCTCGAGATCGGCTGGCGAGCAGACCCCTTGCTGGCACATGTCGGCCGCGATGTTGACGATGGTGCCGATCACGCGCTGCGTCACGAAGCCGCCGCTGTCGCGGATCACGCTGACCGGTTTGCCGTCGCGTGCAAAGAGCGCGTGCGCCGCATCGCGCATGTCGCGGCGCGTGGCCGGGTTGGTGGCGAGGACGCGGCGCTTGGTGGCGGCGTCGTCGATCATCAGGTCGATGCCGACGGTGCGCGTGGCGTCCAGGCGCTCGACCGCGGCCACCGTCGTCACGTCGAAGCCGAGCGGCGCGACAAGGATCAGCGCGGACGGCGAGGGCGTCGCACCGCTTTCGAGCTGGCCGCCGAGCGTGTGGATGAGTTTCAGCAGATCGGGTCGGCGTGCGGCGCGCGGCGAAACCCAGACCGCGACCGGGTTCGCAATCACCGGCGCGGGCGCCTCGGGCGTCTGCTGCATCGCGCCGTCGACGTAACGATAGAACCCCGCGCCCGTCTTGCGGCCGAGCGCGCCGGCAGCCAGCCGCTGCGCGGTGATGACGCTGGGACGGAAGCGCGGCTCCTCGTAGTATTGGTGGTAGATCGACTCCATCACCGGATGTGACACGTCGAGCGCCGTCAGATCCATCAGTTCGAACGGTCCGAGCCGGAAGCCGGCCTGGTCTTTGAGGATGCGGTCGATGGTCGCGAAATCCGCCACGCCTTCGCCGACGATGCGCAAAGCCTCGGTGCCGAAACCCCGGCCCGCATGGTTGACGATGAAGCCGGGCGTGTCCTGCGCCTGTACCGCGCTGTGGCCCATCTGCACCGCGTACGCTGCCAGACGTTCGCAAATCCCGGCATCGGTGCGGAAACCGGCGATCACTTCGACCACCTTCATCAGCGGTACCGGATTGAAGAAGTGGAAGCCGGCGAAGCGCCCAGGGTGCTGCAGGCCCGCCGCAATCGACGTTACCGACAGCGAAGACGTGTTCGTCACCAGCGTCGCGTCGGGCGCCACGACGCTCTCGACCTCGGCGAACAATTTGCGCTTGATGCCGATATCTTCGATCACCGCTTCGATGACGAGGTCGCAACCCTTCAGCGCTTCGATCGATCCGGCGATCTGCAGGCGCGATACGAACAAGTCGAATTGCGTTGCATCGAATTTGTTTTTCTCGTGTAACTTCTGCCACTGCGCAACAATCGCATCGCGTCCGCGTTCGGCGGCACCCTGAACGCTGTCGAGTAAAAGCACTTCACTGCCAGCTTGCGCTGCAATTTGTGCAATGCCTCGGCCCATGGCTCCAGCTCCGATCACACCTACTTTGGAATAATTCACAATCATTTTGTCAATGTCTTCGTTCCTGCATGGGTCGAAATGGACCATGTCAGAATCTGTTTACTTTTGATTACTTCACAATCATTTTGCAGCTCAATCGCTTAGCGACCTCCCTGTTTTTACTCGGCTTTGTGCTGGACGCCGCCGCTTTGACCCTAGGGCAACCCCAGGGTGCAGCGCTGATCGGCCGTCCGCTCAACCTGTCGATCCCAGTGTCGTTCGGCGAGGGCGAGACTGGTGACGGGTTTTGCGCCGAGGCGGAAATCCTGCAGGGCGCGTCGCGTATCGACCCCGGCCGGGTCTCGGTCACCGTCGAATCCGATCCGCGCACAGGCGGCTCCCGACTGCGGGTGCGCTCGAGCGTCGTCATCGACGAGCCGGTGATCAACGTCACGGTGCGAGCGGGCTGCGCGATGAAGTCGACGCGCCAGTACGTGCTGCTGGCCGACATGCCGCCCGAGGTGGCATTGCCGGCCGTCGGTTCGGCCGCGTCGTCGCTGACCGGCCGCAACGGCGCAACGTCGAACAACGCAGACGGCAACGGACGACGACGCAGTGCTGCCAACAGCGACGGCAACAGCGCGACGTCGCCATCCAACGCCTCTTTTCCTGAAGTGCCGGCGGGCGATGCGGACCGCGCCCGTCGTCGCGCCAATGCCGAGGCCGTGCTTGCGAATGCCAACGCGAATGCCAACGCGAATGCAAATGCCGGCGCTCCACGCGAGGAGCCCGTGCGACGTTCTGCGCCGCCGCGCGCCAGCGTCGCCGCAAGTGCTGCGCCCACCATTCCCACCGCGGCGCCACGAGCCGCCCAACGTGCGGCGCCCGCGACGGCACCCTCCGCATCGGGCGCCAACACGGCCAGCCGACCGCGTCTCCAGCTCGATTCGGCGGTTCCGTCAGCAGCCGCGCCTGCCGCACTTGCCGCTTCGGCTGCTACGGCGCGCGCGCCGGCACCGGCTCCTGTTCCGAGCGCAGCATTGCCGGCCGTTCCGCCGGTTTTCGCCAGTGCACCGGCGGCGGTGGCTTCGGCACCGTTGACGGCGGCATCGTCGGCAACTGCCGCCGAGGCGCCGGCTTCTACCGCATCCGCAGCCACGCCGGCAACACCTCCGACGCCCGAGGAAGCCGAACGCGCCGCCAGACTGCAGGTCATGGAAAGCACGCTGGCTGCCTTGCGCGCACAGTCTGCGGAGACCCAGCGCACGCTCACGGACATGCGCGCGCAACTCGCCGAGTCGCGCGAAAGCCGCTATCTGAACCCCATCGTCTATGTGCTGATCGGCCTGCTGCTTCTGGCGCTGATCGCCATCGCGTGGCTGCTGCGTACATCGCGCCGCCGTGCCGCTTCGGCCTGGTGGAACGATTCCATGATCCGCGAAGAAGATCCGCGCGGTCCGGCAGACGGCGCGGCTGGCCGTTCGCGTCCGGCGCCGCTCGTACCCGGTAGTGCTCTCCTTGCAGCGCAAGGCGTGCGGAGCGATTCCGATGGCAATGCAGACGAAGAAAACGAGCCTGCCGACAAGCGCCATGCCGCACTTGTCGCGGCAAGCGCCAACGCGCAGGACGATGAA
>JAQGMX010000535.1 GCA_028292145.1 Variovorax sp. | reverse complement strand
AGGGTGTGATGAACAGCCGCGAGATCGTCTTCGATACCACCGACACCGTGTTTCACGCCACTGGCAATGCCAACCTCGGCGCCGAAAAAATGGACTTCGTGATCCGCCCGGAGCCGAAGGACATGAGCATCCTGTCGCTGCGCACGCCGTTGGTCATCGGCGGCTCGTTCGGCGACCCTTCGGTGGGTGTGAAGGCCGTCCCGCTGGCAGCGCGTGGCCTGGCTGCGCTGGCGCTGGGAGCGATCAATCCGCTGCTGGCGCTGGCCGCGACGATCGAAACGGGTCCGGGCAAGGACGCGAACTGCCTGGAGGTGCTGAGCGACGCCCGCAAGCCGTCGACGGCCGGTGCGGCTTCTGGCGCCAGCAAGGCCAAAACGGCGCGCAACCCACAGACTGCCAAGTAAGCCGGCTAGCTGGTGGCGGAGCGGTGCGGTGCGCATACACCGCATTGCGGATCGCGCAGGACCTTCATGGTGTCGAACGACGTGCGTCGTCCGTCGTACATCAGCAGGCTGCCCGCCATCGACGGTCCGACCCCTGCCAGCAGCTTGAGCGCCTCGCTCGCCTGCAGCGTGCCGATGGTGCCGACGACCGGCGCAAACGCGCCCAGCACCGCACAACGCGTCTCCTCGAATGCCGCATCGGGCGGGAAGACGCATGCGTAGCAGGGCGAGGCCGCATCTCGGGTGTCGTACACGCCCAATTGCCCGTCGAAACGGATCGCCGCGCCGGAAACAAGGGGTATCGAATGCCTGACGCAGGCATCGTTGACGACGTGGCGTGTGACGTAGTTGTCGCTGCAGTCGATGACGTCATCGACGCCCGGCATCAGTTCGGCCAGCAACGCTGGGTTGTTACGCACCGCGTGTGTCGCAATGACGATCGACGGATTGATTTCGCGCATGGCCTGCGCAGCCGATTCGACCTTCGCCATGCCGACGCGTCCGGTCGTATGCGCGATCTGCCGCTGGAGATTGGTCAGGTCGACCGTGTCGTCGTCGACCAGCGTGATGCGACCGACGCCTGCGGCGGCGAGGTAAAGCGCCACGGGTGACCCCAGACCGCCGACGCCGACGATCAGCGCGTGCGCGGCGTCGACGCGGGTCTGGCCGTCGATGCCGAACTCTTCCAGCAGGATGTGCCGCGAATAGCGCAGCAGCGCTTCGTCGTTCATGGGAGCCGATCGCGGGCGACGTGCGCGCCCGGCAGATCAGTTTTCCTTCTTCTCTTCCTTGTTCTCGACGATCACCTGCGTCTTGCTGGCGACCACCGGCGCACCCTTGAGGCGGTTGAGCGCCTGCATGAGCGGGAAGTCCTGCTCGCTGCCGAATTCAGGCACCTTGCGGTCCTGCGGCGGCTTCTTGGCTTCTTCCTCGAGACGCTTGCGCGCCTCGTCGCGTGCCTTTTCGCGCTCCGGGTCCTTCTTCTCCGGACCCTGACCGCTGGCCAGGTGCTTTTCGAGATCGGCCTCGCGCATGCGCAGGGCTGCGTACGGGCTGCCTTCTGCGCTTTCGTCGACCAGCACCTCTGGCACGATGCCCTTGGCCTGGATCGACGCACCGCTCGGCGTGTAGTAACGCGCCGTGGTGATCTTCAGGCCGGTGTCCGGGCCCAGCGGACGCACCGTCTGGACCGAACCCTTGCCGAAGGTCTGGCTGCCCATGATGGTGGCGCGCTTGTGGTCCTGCAGGGCGCCGGCGACGATCTCGCTCGCCGAAGCCGAGCCTTCGTTGACCAGCACCACCAGCGGCACCGTCTTCAGAGCGGCAGGCAGGCTGCGCAGCGGGTCGGCACCGGAACGGCGCTGGTAGAACTCGGGCGCCGCCTTGAAGACCGACTTGCTCTCCGCAAGCTGGCCGTCGGTGGAAACGACGGTCACGTTCTCGGGCAGGAAGGCCGCGGAAATCGCGACGGCAGCATCGAGCAGGCCGCCCGGATCGTTGCGAAGGTCCAGCACCAAACCCTTGAGGTTCGGGTCCTGCTTGTAGATCTCGTCGACCTTCTTCACGAAGTCGTCGACGGTGCGCTCCTGGAACTGCGACAGACGAATCCAGCCGTAGCCCGGCGTGACGATCTTGCCGCGCACCGATTGGGTGCGGATTTCTTCGCGCGTGATCGTGACCGGGAACGTGCGGTTCTCGTCCTTTCGGAAGATCGTCAGCAGCACCTTGGTGTTCGACTCGCCGCGCATGCGCTTGACCGCTTCGTTCAGCGACAGGCCGCGCACGGCGGTGTCGTCGATCTTGGTGATCAGGTCATTCGGCTTGAGGCCGGCGCGGAAGGCAGGGGATCCTTCGATCGGCGACACGACCTTGATGAGCCCGTCTTCCTGCGAAATCTCGATGCCGACGCCGACGAAACGTCCGCTTGTGCCTTCACGGAATTCCTTGAAGGACTTCTTGTCGAAGTACTGCGAATGCGGGTCGAGCCCGGCCACCATGCCGGAGATCGCGTCGGAAATCAGCTTCTTCTCGTCGACGGGTTCGACGTAGTCGCTCTTCACCATGCCGAAGACCGCAGCGAGCTGCTGCAGTTCTTCCAGTGGCAACGGGGCGAGCGATCCGCGCGCGACGGTCTGCAGTGAGACCGTGGTCAACACACCGGCGACGGCGCCGGCTGCGATCCAGCCGGTGATTTTCAATTTCTGGCCCATGTGTGAGTGTCCTTGTCGGCGGTCGAATCAATATACCCGCGAGCTGATTGGAAGCAATTTGCCTGCCGCGGTTCCCTTCGATTTAGACAGGTTTCAGGCCTTGCCTTGCGATGCGACAGCCGCAGCCGCCTTGGCGATGGCGTCTGCGTCGCCGAGGTAGTAATGGCGCAGCGGCTTGAGGTCGTCGTCGAGCTCGTAGACCAGCGGGATGCCGTTTGGGATGTTGAGGCCGACGATGTCGCTGTCGGAGACGCCGTCGAGGTACTTCACCAGCGCGCGGATCGAGTTGCCGTGCGCGGCCACCACGAGACGACGACCGCTGCGGATCGCAGGCGCCATCGACTCGTTCCAGAACGGCAGCACACGCGCCACGGTGTCCTTCAGGCATTCGGTCAGGGGAATCTGCTCCTGCGGCAGCTTGGCATAGCGGATGTCGCCGCGCTCGCTGCGCGGATCGCTCGCTTCGAGCGCCGGCGGCGGCGTGTCGTAGCTGCGGCGCCAGACCAGCACCTGCTCGTCGCCGTACTTCTTCGCCGTCTCGCCCTTGTTCAGGCCCTGCAGACCGCCGTAATGACGCTCGTTGAGACGCCACGAATGGACCACCGGCAGCCAGGTGCGGTCGAGTTCGTCGAGGGTGTGCCAGAGCGTGCGCGTGGCGCGCTTGAGCACGCTGGTGTAGGCGACGTCGAAGTCGTAGCCTTCGGCCTTCAGGAGACGGCCGGCCTGCTTGGCCTGCTCGACGCCGGTCGGCGTGAGGTCGACGTCGGTCCATCCGGTGAAGCGGTTTTCGAGATTCCAGGTCGATTCACCGTGACGGATCAGTACCAGTTTGTGCATGGAAAAGGCCTTTGGCTAGAGGCGGCGCGCCGGGTTTGTGCGCCGTTGTGGGTGTCGGGGAATGCCGCGCAGGGTCTGCGTCGTATGCATCGAAAGATTGACATTCTAAAATCCGCGGTTTGCCATTCAAGGAACACCGTGAAATTCATTGTCGACAACTGGGCGTTGATCCTGCTTGCAGTCACCTCGGGCGCCATGCTGGCCTGGCCCCTCGTGCGCGGCGGCACCGGCGGCGGTTCGCTCACGGCGCAAGGCGCAGTGCAGCTCATCAACCGCGAACGCGGCGTGCTGGTGGATGTTCGCGATACCGCCGAGTTCGCGGCCGGCCATGCGACAGGCGCGCGCAACGTGCCTTTCGACCAGCTCGAACAGAAGCTCGCCACCACGGTCAAGAACAAGAGCGTGCCGCTGCTACTGATGTGCGCCACCGGCACTCGTGCGGGCCGCGCGCTGGCGACGGCCAAGAAGCTCGGCTATGAGCAGGCCCAAGTCGTTTCGGGCGGGCTCAAGTCGTGGAAAGAGGCTAATCTGCCGATCGAAAGGGCCTGAGGCCCGCTCAGCCAATCCACCAACCCGCACCAGGACCCGAGAGCATGCAAGCCGTCAAGATGTACACCACCGCCGTCTGCCCTTACTGCATTCGCGCAAAACAGATCCTCAAGGCTAAAGGTGTCGATCAGATCGAAGAAATTCGCATCGACAGCGACCCGCAGGCGCGCGCGACCATGATGGAAATCACGCAGCGCCGCACGGTGCCGCAGATCTTCATCGGCGACACCCACGTCGGCGGCTGCGACGAGCTGATTGCGCTCGACGGTCGCGGCGGTCTCGTTCCGCTGCTGCAGGGCGCCTGACGGCTGGCCTGGCCGGGCCATAATCGTCGACCAGTTTCATCGTTTTACGTCGTTTTTGATTCCTGAAAGATCCGCCATGGCCGACTCCCTCGATCCCGTTTTCCAGATTCAGCGCGTCTACCTCAAGGACCTGTCGCTCGAGCAGCCCAACTCGCCCGGCATCCTGCTGGAACAGGAACAGCCCACCGTCGACATCCAGCTGGGCGTCGACGCCCAGCCGGTGACCGAAGGCATCTACGAGATCACCGTGTCGGCCACCGTGCAGACCAAGATCGGCGACAAGACCGTGTTCCTGGTCGAGGCCAAGCAGGCCGGCATCTTCGAGATCCGCAACCTGCCCGAAGACCAGATGGGCCCGATCCTGGGCATCGCCTGCCCGCAGATCGTCTACCCGTACCTGCGCGGCAACGTGGCCGACGTGGTCCAGCGCGGCGGTTTTCCGCCCGTGCACCTCGCCGAAATCAACTTCCAGGCGATGTTCGAGCAGCAGCAGGCGCAGGCCGCTGGCCAGCCGCCTTCGGTCCTGACGCAGTAAGTCCTGGCGCCGGCCAAGACGACAGATGCGATGAAAATCTGCGTCCTCGGCGCCGGTGCCTGGGGTACGGCACTCGCAGCCAGCGCCGCGCGGCGTCACAACGTGACGTTGTGGGCTCGCGATACGGCTCAGGCGTCTGCGATCGCTGCGGCGCGCGAGAACGCGCGTTACCTGCCGGGCATTGCACTTCCGCCATCGCTTTCCGTCGTCAGCGGCGATGCCTCCCTTGCCTTTCGCGATGCCGCGCTGCTGATCGTCGCGACACCGATGGCTGCGTTGCGTTCGCAGCTCGCCATCTTGAGCGATGTGACCGCGCCCGTCGCTTGGCTCTGCAAGGGGATCGAAACTTCGATCGGCGCTTTTGGCTTGCTTCCGCACGAAGTTCAGGCCCAGGTCGCCCCCAATCTGCATGCCGGTACGCTGAGCGGCCCCAGCTTTGCGCAGGAAGTGGCGCAGGGCCGCCCGACAGCCCTGGTCGCGGCCAGCGTGCATGCGACGGTCCGGCAGGCCTTGGTTGAGGCGTTTCACGGTCCGGATTTGCGCGTCTATGCCAACGACGACATCGTCGGCGTCGAAGTCGGCGGCGCGGTCAAGAACGTGCTTGCCATTGCCACGGGACTGTGCGACGGCCTGTCTCTCGGGCTCAATGCGCGCGCTGCGCTCATCACGCGCGGGCTCGCCGAGATGACGCGGCTGGGCATTGCGCTGGGCGCCCGTGCCGAGACGTTCATGGGCTTGTCCGGCCTCGGAGATCTCGTGCTCACCTCGACCGGCGACCTGTCCCGCAACCGAAAGGTCGGACTGCTGCTCGCGCAAGGCCGGACGCTGCACGAGGCCGTCGAATCGCTTGGCCACGTGGCGGAGGGCGTGTATTGCGCCCGTGCCGTCGTTCAGCGCGCGCGTCACGTCGGCGTCGAAATGCCGATCGCCGAGTCCGTCGTCGCCCTGCTCGACGGACGCATGTCGCCCCAGCGCGCGGTCGCCGAACTGATGGGCCGCGAGCCCGGCGTCGAATCTCACTGATCCACTGATCCACAGATCGCTCCAATGAAAAGCTTCTTCGATTTTTCGGCGGCCAGCGTTGCGGGACTTGCCGATTCGGACGTGGCGCGCGCATTGCAGGAAGATGCCGGCGACGGCGACCTCACCGCGGGGCTGATCGCGGCTGGTGGCCGTTCCACGGCCCGCGTCCTGGTTCGCGAGCCGGCCGTGCTTTGCGGCGCGCCCTGGGCGCAAGCCGTGGTGCGGCAGCTCGATCCCCAGGCCAGCGTGAAGTGGCTTTGCGAGGAGGGCGCACGTTGCGAGGCCGATCAGATCGTGCTCGAAATCACCGGCGATTCGCGCGCATTGCTCACCGCCGAACGCACCGCGCTCAACTTCCTGCAGCTGCTCAGCGCGGTCGCGACACGCACCGCCGTCTATGTGGACGCCGTGCGCGGCACCCAGGCGCGCATCGTCGACACCCGCAAGACGCTGCCGGGCCTGCGTCTGGCGCAGAAATACGCGGTGCGCACTGGCGGCGGCACCAATCACCGCATCGGCCTTTACGACGCCATCCTGATCAAGGAAAACCACATCGCTGCGGCCGGTGGCGTCGCAGCCGCCTTGAAGGCTGCGGCAGTCGTGGCGAGCCGGGCGTCTTTCGTGGAGATCGAGGTCGAAACGCTGGCGCAGCTCGACGAAGCGCTGACGAACGGCGCCCGGATGGTGCTGCTCGACAACATGGACCTGCCGACGCTGCGCGAAGCCGTCCGCCGCAACGAAGCAGCCGGCGCAAGCCGCGCGGTGCTGGAGATCTCAGGTGGCGTCACGCTCGACAGCGTCCGCGCGCTGGCCGAAACCGGCGTCGACCGCATCTCCGTCGGCGCGTTGACGAAAGACGTCAAGGCGATCGATTTCTCGATGCGTTTCCAAGCGGTCTGAAGCCATGTCCGCTTCCGTCATCAGCGTCGATTACGAACAGCCGGCCGACCTGCAAGCAGCCGGAAGCGCCTGCGACACGCGCCATGCCTGGGCCCGCGTCTCGCCCGAACCGTCGCCCGACCAGCGCATCGCGCTCAAGGACCGCATCCGTCGCCTGCTGCGCGAGCGCAATGCGGTGATGGTGTCGCACTACTACGTGCACCCCGACCTGCAGGATCTGGCCGAGGAAACCGGCGGCATCGTCAGCGATTCGCTGGAAATGGCGCGCTTCGGTCGCGATCACGCAGCGGGCACGCTGGTGGTGTCGGGTGTGCGGTTCATGGGCGAGACGGCGAAGATCCTGTCGCCCGAGAAGCGCGTGCTGATGCCCGACCTCAACGCGACCTGTTCGCTCGATCTCGGTTGCCCGGCCGACGCGTTCAGCCGTTTCTGCGATCAGCATCCGGACCGCACGGTAGTCGTCTACGCCAACACCAGCGCCGCCGTGAAAGCGCGCGCCGACTGGCTGGTCACGTCCGGTTGCGCGCTGGACGTGGTGCGGGCACTGACGGCGGAAGGCCGCCAGATTCTCTGGGCGCCTGATCGGCATCTGGGCGCCTACATCCAGCGCGAAACCGGCGCCGACATGGTCAGCTGGGACGGCGCCTGCATCGTGCACGACGAGTTCAAGGCGCAGGAGCTGGAATTGTTGAAGCAGGCGCATCCGGCGGCCAAGGTCCTGGTGCATCCCGAATCGCCGGCCGACGTGATTGCACTGGCTGATTCGGTCGGTTCGACTTCTGCCATCTTGAACGCGGCCCGCGCGATGGACGCCACCGAATTCATCGTCGCCACCGACAGCGGCATGCTGCACAAGCTGCGCACGCTCAATCCGGGCAAGACCTTCATCGAGGCGCCGACGGCCGGCAACGGCGC
>JAQGMX010000496.1 GCA_028292145.1 Variovorax sp. | reverse complement strand
TCGCCTACGACGCGGCCAAGCAGCTCCATGCGGCGGCCGCGAAAAAGGGCGTGCATGAATTCGCTGCGCATTGGGCGGGGCAAGGCGCGCCGCTCGCCAGGGCGCTGCCGGCGGAGCGTCTGGTGGCGGAACTGATGAAAGAACTCGGACGCTGACGCTTTCGGCGTCTCAGCCGGTGGAACGGACAGGTCCGCCCGTCGGCAGCCCGACATAGTTCTCGGCCAGCGACGTTGACGCGGCTCGCGACTCCACCAGATAGCCCAGTTCGGCCTCCTGGATCTTCTGGCCGAAAGCGCCCGTCTCCGGAAACCGGTGCATCAGCGAGGTGAACCACCAGGAGAACCGCTCAGCCCGCCAGACACGCTTCAGGCAGCGCTGCGAATAGTGATCGATGCCCGCCGCGCTCGTTTCCCGGTAGTGATCGGTGAACGCGTCGAACAGGAAGCCGACATCCGACGCCGCCAGATTGAGCCCCTTGGCGCCCGTCGGCGGAACGATGTGCGCGGCATCGCCGGCCAGGAAGAGCCGGCCGAAGCGCATCGGCTCGGCGACGAAGCTGCGGAGCGGCGCGATGCTCTTCTCGATCGACGGCCCGGTCACCAGACGCTCGCGCGCCTCCGGGTCCAGCCGCAGCCGCAGCTCGCTCCAGAAGGCGTCGTCGCTCCAGTCGTCGACCTTCGCCTCGCTCGGCACCTGGAGGTAGTAGCGGCTGCGGGTCTTGCTGCGCATGCTGCACAGCGCGAAACCGCGCGGCGTGTTGGCGTAGATGAGCTCGTCGCAGACGGGCGGCGTGTCCGTCAGCACGCCGAGCCAGCCGAACGGATAAACGCGCTCGAACGTCCGCAGCGCGGCTTCCGGGACCGACTGGCGGCTGATGCCGTGGTAGCCGTCGCAGCCGGCGATGAAGTCGCACTGCAGCACTTCGCGCTTTCCGTTGCGGCTGAAGTGCACTTCGGGCCGTGTGCCGTCGATGCCGTGCAGGCTGACGTCGCTGGATTCGTAAAGCGTCAGGAGCCCTGCCGCCTCGCGTGCCTCCATCAGGTCGCGGGTGACTTCGGTCTGGCCGTACACCATGACGCGCTTGCCGCCCGACAACGCATGCAGATCGATGCGATGGCGGCGGCCTTCGAACAGCAGCTCGATACCGTCATGCGGCAACCCTTCGGCATGCGCGCGGTGGCCGACGCCCGCCGCGTCGAGCAGGTCGAGCGTGGTCTGCTCCAGCACGCCCGCGCGGATGCGTCCGAGCACGTAGGCGCTGTTCTGGCGCTCGACGATCACGTTGTCGATGCCGGCGGTGTGCAGCAGCTGGCCGAGCAGCAGCCCGGCCGGGCCGGCGCCGACGATGGCAACCTGGGTTCTCATGGGCACGCGCCTAGTCGAGCGACACGTTCGCGGCCTTGATCACCTCCGCGAAACGCTTCGACTCGCTTTGCACGAAGGCGTCGAACTGGGCGCGCGTCGTCGGGAAGGATTCGTAGCCGAAGCTCTTGAACTTCTCGATCACGTCCGGTTCGGCCAGCGCCGTCTCGATGTCGCGCTTGATCTTTTCCGCGACGGGTGCGGGCAGCCCCTTGGGAACCGCCAGCGCATTCCAGCCGATGACTTCGAAACCTTTGGGCCCGCCCGATTCGGCCACAGTCGGCACCTCCGGGAAGGCAGCCGTCCGCGTCGGCGAGGCCGATGCGAGAAAGCGCAGCTTGCCCGCGCGCTGCAGCGGTCCGGCGGTGGCGGCGCTGCCGAGCGCGAATGCCAGCTCGCCGGTCGCCACCGACGTGTAGAGCTGCGTCGTCTCCTTGTAGATCACGTGCTCCATCTGCGTGCCGGTGACCGATTCGAACAATTCCGAACCCAGATGCACCGGATTGCCCACCGACCAGGAACCGTAGTTCAGCTTGCCCGGATTGGCTTTGGCGTCGGCGATCAGGTCGCCGACCGTTTTGTATTTGCTGTTGCCGGCGACGGTGAAATAGAAGTACGTCTTGAAGAACGGCAGCAGCGTGTCGAAATCCGTGGCCGGATCGTAGGGCAGCTTCTTGAACAGCGACGGGTAGGCGGACAGGTGGACGTTGTCCAGCACGATCAGGTCGGTGCCGTCCTTCGCGCCGCGCTTGAAGGCGTCGATGGCGATGAAGCCGTTGCCGCCCGGCCGGTTGTCGACGACCACCGGCTGGCCCCAGGCGCGGGAGAGCTTGTCGGCGACCAGGCGCGCGACGCCGTCCGGCCCGCCGCCCACCGGAAACGGCGTGATGATGCGCACCGGCTTGGTCGGGTATGCCGAAGAAGCCGAATTTGCCTGCGCCGACGACGTGCCCGGCGCGATTGCGATAACCGAAGCGACTGCGAACGCCATGCCGAAAGAGGCCAGCGCGGTGTGTACGTATCTGAATGCCATCGAGTTTCCCAAAAGAGAAAGGCACGGTATCTGAACACTGCAATTTCCGCCTTCTGGCCTTCCCTTAGTGCAACGCAAGGCACGGCCACGGCCGCTACCATCTGACCCCGCTCGCCCGTCCCCCGGAAATCCGTTTTGACCGATCGAAAAAGCCACCTCGACCCCCGCGCCACGGCCCTGCTCGTCGCCTGCTGCGCCTTCTGGGGGCTGCAGCAGATCCTCATCAAATCGACCGTGCTGGAGGTTCCGCCGATGTGGCAAGCCACGCTACGGATGACAGGCGCTGTCGCGCTGCTGCTGCTGTGGTGCCGTGTCCGCGGCGTCAGGCTGTTCGACCGCGACGGCACGCTGGCATCCGGGCTGCTGGTCGGCGCGCTGTTCGCCGGCGAGTTCGTCTGCATCTACGTCGGCCTGCAGTACACCGCCGCCTCGCGCCTGACCGTCTTCCTCTACACCGCGCCGTTTGTCGTCGCACTACTGCTGCCGCGCATCGTGCCGTCGGAGCGGCTCAGCGGCATTCAGTGGCTGGGCCTCGGGCTGGCTTTCTTCGGCGTGGTGGTCGCGTTCGGCGAAAGCTTCAGCCACGCCGTCGATGCGCGCCAGCTGCACGGCGATGCGCTGGGGCTGGCCGGCGGTGTGCTCTGGGGCCTGACGACGCTGGCGATCCGCAGCGGCAGGCTGGCGACGGCCAGTGCGGAGAAAACGCTGTTCTATCAACTCGCCGTGACTGCGGCGGTGGTGCCGGTGATGTCGGTGCTGATGGGCGAGACCCGCGGATTCGGCTACTCCGGCCTTGCCTGGGCATCGATCGCGCTGCAGACCGCCATCGGCGCATTCGCCAGTTACCTGGCCTGGATGTGGCTGCTGCGCCACTATCCGGCCACCCGCATTTCCTCTTTCACCTTTCTGACGCCGCTTTTCGCGATGGCGTTCGGCGTGGTGCTGCTCAACGAACCGTTGACCCTGCAACTGGTGCTCGCCATGGCCGGCGTCGGCGTCGGGCTGCTGCTGGTCAACCGCAAGAAAGTCGCGTGATGTCGCTGTCGTCTCTTTCTCCGATTTCCTACGCCCACATCGCCACCTGGGCCGTGGCCGCACTCGCCACGGCGGGCGTCATCGTGCGTCCGGGCAAGTGGCCGGAAGCCATTTGGGCCGTGGCCGGGGCGCTGGTGCTGGTCGCCGCGCAGCTGCTGCCGTGGCGCAGCGCCTTCGAGGCGGTCGGCAAGGGGCTGGAGGTCTATCTGTTCCTGGCCGGGATGATGCTGGTGTCGGAACTCGCTCGGCGCGAAGGTCTGTTCGAGTTCCTGGCCGCGCGCGCCGTGCACTATGCGCACGGTTCGCCGACGCGGCTTTTCATGGGCATCTACGGCATCGGCGTGGTAGTGACGGTGTTCATGTCGAACGACGCCACCGCCGTGGTGCTGACGCCCGCGGTCTACGCCGCAGCGAAGAAAGCAGGCGCCAAGCCGCTGCCCTACCTGCTGGCCTGCGCCTTCGTCGCCAACGCGGCGAGCTTCGTTCTTCCGATCTCCAACCCAGCGAATCTGGTGATCTTCGGCGAGCACCTGCCGCCGCTGGGCCGCTGGATCGCGCAGTTCGCGCTGGCATCGGTCGCCTCGATCGTCGTGACGTATGCAACGCTGCGTTGGCTGCAGCGCGACGCGCTCTCGGCGCCGATCGCGCAAGACATACCGCAGCCGACACTCTCGGCCTCCGGCAAACTCGCCGGCGCCGGCATCGCGCTGGTGGCGCTGGTGCTGGTCGCGACGTCGGCCATGCACGGACCGCTCGGCGCGGCGACGCTGGCCGCCAGCGCGCTGGCGTCGATCGTCGTGATGCTCAAGAAGCGAGAGTCGCCGCTGCATGTGCTGAGCGGCATCTCTTGGAGCGTGTTCGCGCTGGTCGCAGGCCTTTTCGTGCTGGTCGAAGGACTGGCGCATTCCGGACTGATCCAGCTGCTCGCCGACGCGCTGCGCCACGCGGCCGCCGAATCGCCGACGGGTACCGCTCTCGGCAGCGGCGCGCTGGTCGCGGTGCTGTGCAACCTAATGAACAATTTGCCGGCCGGGCTGATGGCCGGCTCGGTGATGGCGAGCGCCGACGCATCGCCGCTGATCCGCAGCGCCGTCGCCATCGGCATCGACCTGGGGCCCAACCTGTCGTTGACCGGTTCGCTGGCGACGCTGCTGTGGCTGGTCGCGATCCGGCGCGAGGGCGAGGACGTGACGGCATTGCAGTTCCTGCGCGTCGGCGCCGTGGTGATGCCAGCGGCGCTGGTCGCGGCGCTGGGTGCCCTCTATATGCAGAACGCGATCTGGCACTGACATGACCACGCTCAACTTCCAGACCGTCCTCGATGACATCGCCGCGGAAATCCGCCCGTTTCTGGGCGACGACTGCGCCGGCAAGGTCGCCAGCTACATACCGGCGCTGGCGCGCGTGCCGGCCGGCCAGTTCGGCATCGCGTTACGGACTTGCGACGGCGAAGAGTTCTGCGCCGGCGACGCGGCGACGCCTTTCTCGGTCCAGAGCGTGTCGAAGCTCTTCACGCTGACGATGGCGATGCAGCACATGGGCGAAGACCTCTGGGAGCGCATCGGCCGCGAACCGTCGGGCAACCCGTTCAATTCGCTGGTGCAGCTGGAGAACGAGCAAGGCAGGCCGCGCAATCCGTTCATCAATGCCGGCGCGATCGCGGTCGCCGACCGCCTGGTGAGCCGGGCCTGTTCGAACGGCGCCTGCCACGACATCCTGGCGCTGATGTCGGACCTGGCCGGCGAGCCGATCGCGTTCGACGAGGAAGTCGCGGCGTCGGAGGCCGCAACCGGTTTCCGCAACGTCGCGCTGGCCAACTTCATGAAGAGCTTCGGCAAGATCGACAACGACGTCGCCGCCGTGCTCGACCTGTATTTCCACCAGTGCGCGATCCGCATGAGCTGCAGCCAGCTCGCGCGCGCCGCCAACTTCCTCTGCCGCGACGGCGCGCATCCGGTCGACGGCCGACCCGCCGTCGTCACCGACCGCCAGACCCGCCGCATCAACGCGCTGATGCTGACTTGCGGCACCTACGACGCGGCCGGCGACGTGGCTTTCCTGATCGGCCTGCCCTGCAAGAGCGGCGTCGGCGGCGGCATCGTCGCGGTCGTACCGGACCGGCTCACGCTCTGCGTATGGTCGCCGGCGCTCGACGCGACCGGGAACTCGCTGCTCGGGATGAAGGCGCTCGAAAGCTTCGTCGCCCGCACCGGACTGTCGATTTTTTGACATCGGAAGCGCGCGCGCGAGGCCGCGCGGAGACGATTCGGACGACTCCTAAGCGGTCGACGGGCATGCGGCACGACATTCGATCCTGCCCCCAACGATGCCCAGGACCCCACCATGTCGATCCCCCGCGCCGATGCGACCGCATCCAGCCGTCTCAATACCAACCTCCGTACCGACGCGGCAAAAGCCGCCACGGTCAGGACGCAGGCGGAGCCTTTCTCCCGGGCGTCCACCGCCGCAGCCACTGCGAGCACCAAGGTGACGTCAGCCGCGGTCGATCCGACGCCTTTCAAGGCTTTCGCCACCAAGCTTTGCGACGCCGGTGCCAAGCATCGGGAACGGCTCGAAGCGCGCGGCGTCAAGAATTCGAGCTATCTCGGTAGCGACAAGGGCCAGTGGGTCTACAGCAACCCGGATGGCGACGAGACGATCGTGCGCCACCTCCAGGCCAAGCCGGGACTTCAAAATGTTTTCCGCAACTTCGACAACGCCTGCATCGTCAAGAAAGACGGCCGGATCATCTTCGACGGAGAGGTTCTGACCAAGGACCACCCGCAGCAAGGGGCCGTCATGAAAGCGCTGGAAGGCATTCTGGCGAAGGTTTCCGAGGACAACCTGCCGCGCCACAGACTGATCGGCGGCAACACGCGGCATCCGATGTGGGATCCGAAGTCGCCGGACCATCACAAATACGTCGACTGAAAGCAGCACGCTCATGTCGATTCAAAAAGCCCAACAGGCAGCTGCCGTCAGCAGCCCCTTCATTCCTCAGCACCGCGATCAGAAAGCGTCGACAACGCCGGCGCCCTACGCACGAGCACAACGCGTCAACGGCAGCGATGGTCCGCCGCGCGTTGCGCATGCCCAACCCGTCCCACCCACGCCGTTCAAGGGGCTCGCCAGAGCAATCTGCAATGCTGGCGCCGAGCACCATCAGCGGCTCGTCAACCGGGGGGTCAGCAACCCCACCTACCTCGGCAGCGACAGGGGCGCATGGTCGTACTACAACGTGGACAACGGCGAGTTCGCCGTACGCAACTTCAATGTCCGCCCCAGCATCCTCGGGCTCGCGAACTACAACAAGACCTTGCTGGCCAAGAGCGACGGCCGGATCATCCTGGACGGCGAAATTCTGACCAAGGACCATCCAGACGCGCCGCGCGTCCTGGCCAAGCTCGAAGGCCTGCTGCAGAAAATCTCCGAAGACAACCTGCCGCGCCGAAGCTTCATCGGCGGCAACACGTTGCTGCCGCCGTGGGAGCCGGGATCGGCGAGCCATCATTTATACGTGAGCTGAGTCAGGGCTGAACCCGTAGTACCGTCGAGGGCTATGACCAACGACCACGACGACGACGAACCCATTCAGGAACCCACCCGCTGGCGCGACGAACTCTGGACCGCCCAGGTCCTCAAGAACGAAGACGACGACGGTTGGGCCGTTTCCATGACGCGCCGCGGCGACCCGGAGCCGGCGCTGATCGGCCCCTGGACCATGGGCCGCGACAAGAAGAATCCCAAGCCGCTCGACGCGCCGGCCTTTCACACCCTGGTGAAGACCGCATCCGAAGTGCTGCGCCGCCATGAACAGCAGCTGCACGCACAGCTCAACAAGCAAATCGTCGTCGGATACGGCTCGGAAAGCGTCCGCGTCGCGTTGCGCATCGTGCCCGACGAAGACAATCCGCATGCCATCCTCAGCGCGCAGGACGCCCAGGGCGATCCGCTCGGCGAAGTGCGCGTGGCGCCGGATTTCAAGCTCAGCGCAGCCAGCGCCGAAGCCTGGATCGCCAGCGGCTACGAAACGCCGCGCAATGCGCGCATGCGTTGAGACAGCTGAACCAGCGCGGTCGTCAGCCAGCGCCAGGGAATCTGGAGCGTCGCGCCGGCCTGGCCGTATCGCACCAGCTCGACGGGCCGACGGGCGCCTTACCCAAGGCGATCACCATGACCGCACCCCTGACGACGACCAGCGTGATGCGGCGGTCAAGTTGCAGCCGTAGTGCCTGTCCGGGCGCCAGGCTGGTGCGCGTTGCTGAGTCGAACTGGGTCATTTCGCGTTCCTTTCGATGGATCGATCATCGACAGCAAGGACGTTTCGCGACAGGCACAGCGAATGGCTTTCACGGACGGAACAGAGTGTCCTGCAAGCCATCTGTTATGGTGCTTTTCAACTGAAACTGCATCTGTTCCGCCTCTCGACGGCGCAGGATCATCGGTCCATGACCCTGTCGCTCTACCGACGACTCGCCACCCACTACCGCGGCGCGATCGAGGCCGGCACGCTGCAGCCCGGCGAGCGCATGCCGTCGCTGCGCAACCTGATGCGGCTGCACGACGTCAGCCTGTCGACCGCATTGCAGGTCTGCCGCACGCTGGAATCCGACGGTTGGGCCGAAGCGCGTCCACGCTCGGGCTATTTCGTACGCCGTCCGCAGCGCCTGCAAATGGCGCCGATGGACGAGCCGCAAGCCGGTTTCGCGCCCGACCCCGCCCGGTACGTCGGGGTGCATGCACGCGTGTCCGACTTCGTGGCGCGCCGTCGCGCAGCGGACGTCAAGCTCAACCTCTCGATCGCGCGCGCCGCGCCGCAGTTCTATCCTGCCGAGGCGTTGCGCGCAGCCATGACGCGCGCGCTGCGCATGCGCCCCGAACTGCTGTCCGGCGTGCCGCCTCTGCAGGGCGATCCGCACTTTCGCGCCACGCTGGCCAAGCGCGCGATCGCCGCCGGAATTACGCTGGCATCGGAGGATGTGCTGGTCACCAACGGCTGCATCGAGGCGCTCAACCTCGCGTTGCGTGCCGTGGCGCATCCGGGCGACGCCATCGCCGTCGAATCGCCGACGTTCTACGGCCTGCTCCAGGTGCTGGAAAGTCTCGGTCTGCGCGCCCTCGAGATCCCGACCAGCCCGCAGACCGGCCTGTCGATCGAAGCGCTCGAGCTCGCCGTCCAGACCTACGGTGACATCAAGGCGGTGGTTGTCGTGCCGCACCTCCAGAATCCGCTCGGCAGCGTGATGCCCGACGCGCACAAGGCACGCCTGGTGCAGCTATGCGAGACGCAGGGCATCGCGCTGATCGAGGACGACACCTACAGCGAGCTCCTCGACACCGACCGTACGCTGCGCGCGATCAAGTCGTGGGACCGGACCGGCAACGTGATGCACTGCGCTTCGATGCACAAGATCCTGGCGCCGGGCATGCGGCTCGGCTGGATCGCGGCCGGACGCTGGCAGGCGCGCATCGAGATGCTCAAGTACACGCAGACGCGCAACAACGAAGTGCTCTCGCAGATCGGCGCCGGCGAATTCATGGCGACCGGTGCCTACGACCGCCACCTGAAGCGGCTGCGCGCTCAATTGCGGCTGGCCTTACGACGCCGAGATCGACGCCGCCATTCGACAACTGGGTGCGATTGTGGGTAGGCTGTCCGAATGACGAAAAGCGCCATGCAGAAATCCTTTCCCCATCTCCGCTCCGTAGCCCTTGGTATCGGCCTGTGCGCGACCTGCGCAGCAGCGCTCGCGCAGACACCCAAGATTCCATTCAAGAGCGACGAGCAAGGCAGCCTTTACGTCAGCCCGAACGTGATTTCGAACGATGTCGCGACCGAAACCAAGGGCGCGACGGTCGGCGTCGAGCGCAAGGACGGCAGCTCGACCTACGGCGGCGTCGACACCGCCGGCGCGCGTCCCACGTATTCGCTCGGCGGCGCCACCGGCGGCAGCGTGTCCTATTCGGCAGGCGTGCAGTCGGACGGCAAGGACAACAAGGGCGTCAAGGCCGGCGTGACGATCAAGTACTGAGTCCGAGCAGCGTGGCCCTTCGCATGGCGGCGATGTCTGCGGCGGTCGCATTTGCAGTCGGCGAGCAGACGCCACCTGCGATCAGCATGCCGACGCCCTGCTGCGGGAAATCGACATAGAGCATTCCGGCACCCGGCTCCATGATTTTTCCGTGCACCCCGGAAACGTCGAACGCGTAGCTGCGGCTGTACGGCCCACCGGCCGGTACCTTGGCGTCGAAAAGCATCTGGACACGCTCTTGAAACGTCGCGGACTCGTCCGAGCGATCGACGCTGGGCGCGCGGACGGGGTGCGTTTTCGGTCGGCTGAAGATGGGCGGTGGCTGCCGTTTGCCTTCATAGGCCCGGGCAGCGTCTGCGTTTTTAGCGGGGGAGACGGCCGAGATGGCCGAAATTGCTTGCACTGAACTCATGGCATGGCTCTCGAAGAATGCGAAGATTGAAGGTCAGCGCAATCTAGAGCGCCATCGCATGGCGTTCCTTAGGATTCGTCTTAATTCAAAGTGCGCCGGCGGCACGCAACGCCGCGCGCGCTTCTGCATCGACACCGAATTCGGCCAGCACTTCATCCGTATGCTGTCCCAGCGCCGGCGGCGCGCGGCGCAGCACCGGCGGCGTGGCGGACAACCGCAGCGGACTGGCAACGCCGACGATGCTGTCGATGCCGTCGCCCAGCGCGGCGCCGTCGCGCGGCAGCGCCACGGCCAGGCCGCGCGCCTTGACCTGCGCATCGTCGAAAGCCTGTGCGATGTTGTTGATCGGCCCGCAGGGCACGGCCTTGTCTTCGAGCAGCGCGATCCACTCGGCCGTGGTGCGCGTGCGCGTGACGTCCTGCATGGCCGGAATCAGCACTTCGCGGTGCTTGACGCGCAAGGTGTTGGTGGCGAAGCGCGGATCGGCGGACCATTCGGGATGGCCGGCCGCCTCGCAGAACCGCACGAACTGGCCGTTGTTGCCGACGGCCAGGAGCATTGCGCCGTCCTTCGTCTGAAAGTCCTGGTACGGCGCCAGGCTCGGATGGCTGTTGCCCTGACGCTGCGGCACGCTGCCGGTGTTGAGAAATGCGCTGGCCTGATTCGCAAGGATCGCCATGCCCACATCCAGCAGCGCCATGTCGATGTGCTGGCCTTCACCGGTGCGATGCCGCACCTGCAGCGCCGCGAGGATCGCCGTGCTGGCATAGACGCCGGTGAACAGGTCGGTCAGCGCGACGCCCACGCGCAGCGGACCGCCGCCGGGCACGTCGTCGGGCCGGCCGGTGATGCTCATCATGCCGCTGGTCGCCTGGATCATCAGGTCGTAACCGGCGCGCGCGGCATGCGGGCCGTCGTGCCCGAAGCCGGTGATGCTGCAGTAGATGAGCGCCGGATTCGCCGCGCGCAGGGTTTCGTGATCGAGGCCGTACTGCGCGAGGCCGCCGGTCTTGAAGTTCTCGACCACGATGTCGCAGTCCGCCGCCATGCGCTGCAGCAGTGCCTGGCCTTCGGGCGTCGCCATGTCGATGGTGACCGAGCGCTTGTTGCGGTTGCAGGCGGTGAAATAGGTCGCCTGGTCGGTGTCGTTGCCGTCCGCATCCTTCAAGAACGGCGGCCCCCAGCCGCGCGTGTCGTCGCCGACGCCGGGGCGTTCGATCTTGACGACGTCGGCGCCGAGATCCGCGAGGATCTGCGTGCACCAGGGGCCCGCGAGAACGCGGGAGAGATCGAGAACCTTGATGCCGTCGAGTGCTGCTGGTGTCATGAGTAATATGAAAGTTGAAAAGTTGGGTGGGAGGCCGAAGTTCAGGGCAGCTTCGCGCGCAATAGATCCCAGCGGGTGGGTGGCAGTGCGAATTCGGCACTGCCATCTGCCACACCGACACTCAGATAGTCAGGCGCCCAGTACACGATATTGAAAGAAGGGTTGTAGAAGTCCCGCTCGGCTAGCACACTGCCATCTACCGTCGAACGGAGACGCACAAAACCTTCCGTATCTGCGTTTTGAGGCAAGCCGGCTGTTACGCACACCAGGGCGTCGTAGGGCCCATAGGGCGATGGACCTTTGACTGTGCACTCGCTTGACGGCGCGTTAACACGCAAATGCGCAGCTTGTAAGTAATAGGCAACATCGGCCCCCAAAATCACTGACACAAACAGCAGGCCCGCACGGATGGTCCGCTGCTTGCGCCCCCCGCTTTCGCGTGTGATGTAGAACGGGGCTTTTAGGGTCAGTGCCAATAACAAAGGCATGCTCCACATCCAAAATCCCCAGCGCACGTACTCTTCATCGGGGAATTGCCACGTGAAAATTTGCTCCAGAAAGCGCCAGATGTGCATCAGAGGCTCACAAGCAATTCTTGAGGCAATCGGACTTTCCGGGCATCGGTGTACGACAGAAAATCGCCACCACGATGATGTTTGGCTCGCCAGTCGCGAAAGCTACTGTTCGAGACGGGATACATGATTGCGCCCTTTTCGTAAATGCTTCGCTTGATATCAGCCAGGGGTGCGCTGATCCAAGCGCCGGGCCCTTTTCTGTGAACGGAATGCAGCGGTGCAAGGTAGACGCCATCCTGGTTCCAGTGCCCGAGGTATTGGGATTGTTCGTGATCCTTATCTAAGAACGAATACGAATCGCGCACATAAAGATAGATTGATTTAACTCGCGCGATGCGAGAGATGGAACTGAAGGACACGTCGCCTAAAGCTGCGTAAATTGAGAAAGTGCCAAGGGCTCCTGTCAGGTCGTCCGGCGCTTTGATCGCGCCGGAGTGCCCATCAAGCCACAGAAAAAACTTCTCGGAAAGTTTCGCATCGATACTGATCTTTTGAAACTGGAAATCTGCGTGCAGGCGATGAATATCTAGCCCGCTGGATGTCATTCCATCGATTGAGGCAAACGTGCCTGCCTGACGTCTTATAAAAGCCGATAGCCGCTTCTTTATTTCCACAAGTGAAGTCGGCCTGTAAACTGCATTCGACAGTAAGTCGTCGTACGCCTTCTGTGCACGCGGGAAAGTCAACACCCAGTCAAGCGTGATGATGCTTTTATCAATCATGTTTGGCGCATAAGGATTGCCGTGTTGATCAATTCCCGCGATTAGATCCGCTCCGGTTTTGGATTAATTTTCCGGCCCCGCAAACCAATACCGCATCATCTGCGCAGACACCGGCAACTTGAGCCTTTCCATCGCATCCGGAATCTGCTGGATATCGAACGGCGGAATGATCGGCGCAGCGGCTGATTTTTGAACCGCTGGCGCAGACAAAGGCGCAGATACCGCAGCCGGTTTCGGCGGCAAAAGCGGCGGGAACGGCTTGTTCCACCACGTACGGACGCTGTCAGCCACCTGAAGTGCCTTCATCAACCGCAACGCATCGCTCTCGGCCTGCGTAAGTGGTTTGTTTACCGACTGATTTGCAGCGGGCGTCGATGCAAGCGCCAGTGCCGGCATCGGCGGACTGCGCAAGGGCGGCGGCGGCTGGTCCAGCGAAAGCGCGGCTTGCGCCATTGCCGCGCAACCCTCGCCGCTGGACACGACACATGCAACCCACGTGTAAGTCCACCAACTCCGCGTGTAGTACGTGATGGGCCGGGCCGACCGGCTCAACACCACCCGCCCGTTCTTGCCGAACTCGTATCGCCCTAGTTCCGCAACTGTCTCATTGCTCATTTGTTCTCCCTGTCTGCGCGCCTTATAGGTCAGACCCAAGGCGTCAGCGGACAAAGGAAC
>JAQGMX010000459.1 GCA_028292145.1 Variovorax sp. | reverse complement strand
TGCAGGTCGGCAACTGGTTCATGCTCGACCACAACGGTCGGGCGAGCCAGGTCCAGTTCGTCTGGCGCTCGGACCGCAAGCAGCTGCATCTGTTCGCGGCGGCAGACGGACGCAGTTTCCTGATCCAGGCCGGGCGTCTCGGTTCTTATCTGCAGGCGGGCCTTTTGGTGCCGGCCGAGGAAGAAACGCTGACCGTGCGTGCCACGCGCGAAGCGCTGGCCAAGCTGGACGCGAATCCCGAACGCCTGTTGAACTAGGCGGTGTCAGGCGCTGTAAGGCGCCATTCAGTGGGCGATGCGGCCCGCGCCGTCGTCGCGCAGTTCGTCGAGGACCAGCGCATCTGGCTCGATGCCGCTGCTCCAATGGACCATCAGCAGGATGATTTTCAGCTCGTCCAGCGAAACCGGGCTGGCTGGCGTCGCCATCGCGCGTTCGATGACGATTTCTCGCAGGCCGCTGCGCAGAACGTTCGCCGATTCGAGGAAATGGATGAAACCGAGGCATTCGGCACCCAGATGGTCCTGCTCAGCCACCGAATAGATGCGCATCGCGTCGGCGGAAGCCGGCACGACGTCGGCACTTCCGCGCAGCCCGACCGTCGCCGAGGAGGCGCCGTCGTGCAGCGTCAGCGGCAAGCCTTGCGTGGCGCGGCTGAGGTCGTCGAGCCATCGGAGTGCGGTGCTGATCTCGTCCGCCTCGAAACCGTGCGCAGTGAGCTTGCGGCCCAGTTGCTCTGGTTCGGGGCAAGCATCGCCACGCCAGTAGTTTTCGTACACAAACACGAGGACTTCGAACATGGGGTCAATATAGCCCACGCGATGCCCAAATCGGTCAGCGTTGCGCGATGCGCTGGAAAAGTCCGCCGGGCAGTCGCGCGATGCGACCGTCAAGTTCGAGGCCGAGCAGCTCGGCCTGCAGCGCCGCCGCCGGCTGGCCGGTGCGTGCACAGAGCGCGTCGAGGCCGACCGGATCGAAGCCGAGCCGCTGGAGCAGTCCGTCGTCCGCTTCGATGGCGGTGTCAGCTCCGACATCGGCCTGTGCAGCTTCAGGCCGTTTTTGCGGGTGTGCTTCGGGTTGGAGTTCTTCGAGCACGTCGTTCACCGATTCGACCAGCTTCGCGCCCTGCCGGATCAGCGCATGGCAGCCGCGCGCCTGCGGCGAATGGATCGATCCGGGGATCGCGAACACCTCGCGCCCCTGCTCGGACGCCAGCCGCGCCGTGATCAGCGAGCCCGACAGCAGCGCCGCCTCGACCACCAGCGTGCCGCGCGACAGTCCGGCGATGATGCGGTTGCGCTTCGGGAAGTTCTGGTTCAGCGGCGGCGTTCCGAGCGGGAATTCGCTCACGATCAGGCCTTGCGCGGTGATGCGGTGTGCCAGCGCATGGTGCCGCGCCGGATAGATGCGGTCGAGCCCGGTCCCGACCACGGCGACCGTGGCAGGGCGGTCGGCATGCTCACCGGCCGCGTCGAGCGCGCCCTGGTGCGCGGCACCGTCGATGCCCAGCGCCAGGCCCGATATCACCGGAATGCCGAGCTCGACGAACGCACGTCCGAAGTCGCGCGCATTGAGCTCGCCCTGCGGCGTCGGATTGCGGCTGCCGACCATCGCGATGCTGTTTCCGAGCTGCGTCAGGTCGAAAGCAGCCGGACCGATCAGGTAGAGCATCAGCGGCGGATCGACCATTTCGAGCAGTGCCGCCGGATAGCCGGGATCGCCGAGCGTCACGATGCGGTGCGTCGCAGCGCCGCCGTGGTCCTCGGCGGCCAGCCATTTCCGGGTCTGCGCGATGGTTTCGGCCAGCCGGGGCGGCGCGGCATGCAACGCCGCGGCCTGTGCCTGGCTCACGACCTGCCGCAGCGCCGTCTGCGATTGCGTCAGCACGTCGCCAGGCAGCCCGAAGGCCGAGAGCAGCTTGCGCGCCGTGACGTCGCCGATGCCCGGCGTCAGCGTCAGGCGGAGCCAGTCGGCAAGCTCGTCGCCGAAAACGTTCAAAGGCCGCTCAAGGGTTGACCAGCAGATCGCCGACGCGGGGCGCGTCGTTGATTTCGAGCACCAGCGCGTACGACACCTTCTCGAAGGTGCGGAACACCATCAGCAGACCGATGCGTTCGTTGGGCAGCTTGAGGGCTTCGGGCTTTTCGCCGGTCTTGTCGACGACGGTCTGGCCGTTCTTGAGAATGGCCAGCACATAGCCGCTCTGGATGCCGTCGCGCAACCCCTTGTTGATGGCGACGACCTGGTTCTGCGCCGCGAACTGCACCGCGTTGCCGTAGACCGAAACGATGCGGCCGTTGAATTCACGGTCGGGCGCGCGCGGCGTGTAGCTGGTGAGCATGCGCGCCGGTTCCGGCAGCAGCCGGTCGCCGGAGCGGATTTCCTCGCGTGCGGCCACGATGTCGATGGTCGCCGGCACGACGTTGACGATTTCCTTGCCGCTTTCGAGCGAGCGGGTGACCGATTCGCCGCGCTGCAGCAGCGCCTTGCCGAGATACTGGGCTTCGTAGCCGAGGATTTCGCCGGTGCCCGGATCGGTCAGCGGCGTCGCGTTCCGAAACACGCGGAAAGTCTTCGCCGGCCCGGGCGTCTCGAGCAGCGGCGTTTCCGCGCCTCCGCGCGCATAGGCGCGGTCGCCGCGTGCGAGCAGCACGCGCTCGTCGTTGCCCGCGACGATGCGCGGCGCGGCCAGCAGCGTGGTCTCGTCGACCACGATCGGCTCGCTCAGGAAAGGCTCGATCAGGCTGGGATTCAACGTCGGCAGCGCCATGCCGGACAGCGACTGCGAGCGTGTGCGCGGCGAGAGCTTGATGGTTTCGTCGTAGGCACCGCTGCCGCCGCCGCGCCGCGTGCTCAACCGGGCGCGACCGCCGGTCTTGTCGAGGTACAGCGCCTGGCCGGGGTAGATCAGGTGCGGGTTCGAAATCTCCTGGATGTTCATGCCCCAGAGTTCCGGCCAGCGCCAGGGGCTGCGCAGGTAGAGCCGGGAAATCGCCCAGAGCGTGTCGCCGGACTTGACCGTGTATTCGTCAGGTGCGTTGGGCGCGAGCTCGCTCAGGGGGATGCCGGTCTGCGCCGTCTGCTGCGCCGTGGCGCGCTGCGTCGGGGTGACCGGGTAGCTTTGCGACAGCGCGGCGGTGCCGGATCCGAGCGCCGAACAGGCGACCAATGCCGTCAGCGCGGAAGCGAAAGCGCTTCGTTGACCTTGGTGCAGGATGGGACGGCGAGAAAAGTTGGGTTTTTTCATGTTTCGATCGATGTGCGCCGGAACGCCGCCGCGGCTTACGAATGCTCACAATTTGCTGCGGATTTTGCGCGGAAGCCATTGATTGGGCAACGCTTTAAAACCGCGCTCATTCATGCGACGCCGGAATTGGCGAAAATAGAGACACATCCCCCTCGTTTTATGACCAAAAGAAACATCCTCAGTTTCCCCGATCCGCGCCTGCACACCGTGGCCAAGCCGGTGCAGGGCATCGACACGCGCATCCGGACGCTGGTCGCCGACATGCTGGAAACCATGTACGACGCCAGCGGCATCGGCCTGGCTGCCACGCAGATCGACGTGCACGAGCGCCTGGTCGTCCTCGACATTTCGGAGGAACGCAACCAGCCGATGGTCCTGATCAACCCCGAGATCGTCTGGGCCAGCGACGAAAAGGTGCTGAATGAAGAGGGTTGCCTCTCCGTGCCCGGCATCTACGACGGCGTCGAGCGCTCGACCTCGGTACGGGTGAACGCCCTCGACGCCGACGGCGAGATGCGCACCATCGAGGCCGACGGCCTGCTCGCGGTCTGCATTCAGCACGAGCTCGATCATCTGCTGGGCAAGGTTTTCGTCGAGTATCTGTCGCCGCTCAAGCGCAACCGCATCAAGGGCAAGCTGCTGAAGCAGCAGCGCGAAGACCAGCGCGTCGGTTCGGGCGACGGTCGGAGGTAAATATGAACAAGCGTCGTTTCACCCTGGGCGCGATGGCGGCGTTCGCCGTGGCAGCAACGGTCATGCTGGCGGGCTGTGCGAGCGATCCGACCCGTTTGCAGGCCGGCGCCACGCGCGCCGAAGTGCTCCAGCAGCTCGGCCAGCCGACGTCCGTCTACCCGATGCCTGGCGGCGGCGAGCGGCTGCAATATTCGCGAGCGCCCGCGGGCACGGAAGTCAGCAACGTCGACGTCGATGCCGCCGGCCGGGTGGTCTCGAATCGCCAGGAAATGCAGGAATACCTGTTCGACAGCACCATCAAGACCGACACATGGCGCCTGGACGACGTCTTGCGCACCTACGGCCGGCCGTATGAAGTCTCGCGCGTGTCGTCTTACGACGGCGTGGTCTGGAGCTGGCGCTACCAGGTGCTGAACAATCCGCGCCTGCTGCATATCTATATGGATCCGGCAGGCAAGGTCACGCGTTATCACACCGGGCCCGACCTGATGCGCGAGCAGTGGCGCGACCTGTGAGGCGCGCGTGGCATTGAGGATCGCGTTCGCGGGAACGCCCGAATTCGCCCGCGTCGCGCTGGAAGCACTTCACACGGCAGGTTTCGAGATTGCGCTGGTATTGACCCAGCCCGATCGGCCGGCCGGTCGCGGCATGAAGCTGCAGGCCTCGTCGGTCAAGCAGTTCGCGGTGCAGCACGGCTGGCCGGTTGCGCAGCCGCGCAGCCTGCGCCTCGACGGCAAATACCCGAAGGATGCCGCTGCGGCGCGCGAGGTCATCCTCGGCGCGAAGCTCGACGCGATGGTGGTCGCGGCCTACGGACTGATCCTGCCGCAATGGGTGCTCGATGCGCCGCGGCTCGGCTGCCTGAACATCCACGCCAGCCTGTTGCCGCGCTGGCGCGGCGCGGCGCCGATCCATCGCGCGATCGAAGCCGGCGATGCAGAAACCGGCGTCACGATCATGCAGATGGACGCCGGCCTCGATACCGGCGACATGCTGTTGCGCGAGGCGCTCGACATCGGCGGCGACAGCACCGCGCGTTTGCACGACCGGCTGGCCGTCATGGGCGGCCGGATGGTCGTCGATGCGCTGCGGCAGGCCGACGCCGGTGCGCTCCTCCGCAACCAACAACCGGTTGAAGGCGTGACGTACGCGCACAAGATCGAGAAGAACGAGGCGCCGGTCGACTGGACGCTGGGCGCCGAAACCATCGTGCGCCGTATCCGCGCCTTCGATCCGTTTCCTGGTGCGACCGGTGTGCTGGGCGGCGAAACCGTCAAATTCTGGGCTGCTACAGCGCGCCCGCCTGTCGATTGTTCGGACGAAAAAGCGCCTGGAACAGTCATTGCCGTCGCATCGGACGGCATAGCCGTTGCGACCGGCGATGGCGTCGTCATGCTGACCGAGCTTCAGCGTGCCGGTGGCAAGCGCTTGCCGGCCGCGGATTTCCTGCGTGGCTTCGACATCGAGGCCGGCCAGGTTTTCGACCCATGTTCCTGAGCGCGGCGATCCGTCGCCAGCCGGCGTTTCGCGAAGGCGTGCGCAACATGGCGCCGATGGCGCTCGGCATCAGCGCCTGGGGGCTGATGACCGGCGTCGCGATGGTGAAGTCGGGCATGAGCGTCATCGAAGGGCTGGCGATGACATTTCTGGTCTACGCCGGCAGCTCGCAGCTCGCCGCGATTCCGTTGCTGATCGCCGGCGCGCCGGCCTGGGTCATCCTGGCAACGGCGTTCTGCGTCAATCTGCGCTTTTTGGTCTTCAGCCTGCACCTGCGACCGTATCTGATGCACATGCCGCGCTGGCGCCGCATGACGCACGGCTACCTCACGGCCGACCTGAGCTACGTCACCTTCACCGCACGTTTCCCGAAGCCGCCTACCGACCGGGCCGAGCAGGTCGCGCAGGAGGCTTTCCTGACCGGCGGCTATTTCATGACCTGGACCGCGTGGATGGGCATGAGCACGCTGGGCATCGCGCTGGCCAACTTCATCCCGCAGACCTGGGGCCTGGGTTTTGCGGGCGTGCTGAGCCTGGTCGGCATCCTGTGTTCGATGGCGACCACGCGGCTGCGCGTGCTTTCGGCGCTGATCGCGGGCGCGACGGCGGTAGCGGCCTATGCACTTCCGCTCAACCTGAACATCGTGACCGGCATCGGCGTGGCGGTGATGTTCTGCTTCTGGCTCGAGAAACAGTTCGTGCGCAACCCGTCGGACGCAGACGAATGACGACCGCAAATGAATAACGGCACCGACTTCTGGACGCTGGTCGTGATCGTCGGCATGGCGCTGGTCACGGCGCTGACGCGCTGCTTCTTCTTCATCCTCGACAAACCCTGGGGCCTGCCCGACTGGGCACACCGCGCGCTGCACTATGCGCCGGTGGCCGCGCTGTCGGCGGTGGTGATCCCTGAAATCGTCATGACGCACGGGCAACTCATCGCGACCTGGCAGGACGCGCGTCTCTACGCTGCGGTTGCCGGCGCGGCCTGGTATTTCTGGCGCGGCGGCGTGCTGGGCACGATGCTGACCGGCATGGCCGTCTATCTGCCGCTGCATCTGGGGCTCGGCTGGTAGCCACGCTTCTAGAATCTGGAGAATTCTTAAGTTTCCATTTCCACGTCTTTAGAGAGTGCCGCAACCGCCATGAACGTCATCCGCTTCTCCGATCTGTGTGCCCAGGGCAAAGTCTCCGGCCAACGCGTCTTCATCCGCGCCGACCTCAACGTGCCGCAGGACGACACCGGCCGCATCACCGAAGACACGCGCATCCGCGCCTCGGTGCCGTGCATCCGGATGGCGCTCGACGCCGGCGCGGCCGTGATGGTGACGTCACACCTGGGCCGTCCGACCGAAGGTGCGTTCAAGCCCGAAGACTCGCTGGCGCCGGTCGCCGCTCGCCTGGGCGAACTGCTCGGTTGCGACGTGCCTTTGGTCAGCGACTGGGTCGAGGGCGTCGAAGTGAAGCCGGGCCAGGTCGTGCTGCTGGAAAACTGCCGCCTGAACAAGGGCGAGAAGAAGAACGACGAAGCGCTCGCCCGCAAGCTGGCCGCGCTGACCGACATCTATGTGAACGACGCCTTCGGCACGGCACACCGTGCGGAAGCCACCACCTACGGCATCGCGCAGTACGCCAAGATCGCTTCGGCCGGCCCGCTGCTGGCGGCCGAGATCGACGCCATCACCAAGGCGCTCGCGCATCCGAAGCGGCCGCTGGTGGCGATCGTCGCCGGCTCCAAGGTCAGCACCAAGCTCACGATTCTCGAAAGCCTGGCGTCGAAGGTCGATCAGCTGATCGTCGGCGGCGGCATCGCGAACACCTTCATGCTGGCCTCGGGCCTGTCGATCGGCAAGTCGCTGGCCGAACCGGACCTGGTCGATCAGGCCAAGGCGGTGATCGAGGCCATGCGCGCGCGCGGCGCGGCGGTGCCGATTCCGGTCGACGTGGTCACGGCGACGAAGTTCGCGGCGGATGCGCCGGCGACGGTGAAGGCGGCGAATGAAGTCGGCCCGGACGACCTGATCCTCGACATCGGCCCGAAGACCGCCGAAATGCTGGCCGCACAGCTGCGCGAAGCCGGCACCATCGTATGGAACGGTCCGGTCGGCGTGTTCGAGTTCGAGGCGTTCTCGCACGGCACCGAAGCCATCGCCAAGGCGATCGCGGAGAGCCCGGCGTTCTCGATTGCCGGCGGCGGCGACACGCTGGCCGCGATAGCGAAGTACGGCATCGAGGACAAGGTCGGCTACATCTCGACCGGCGGCGGCGCGTTCCTGGAAATCCTCGAAGGCAAGACGCTGCCGGCGTTCGAGATCCTGACCAAGCGCGCTGCGGGATGAACCGGCTAGCGGCTAGCCGCTAGCTGGCGGGCCTGCCGGATTGGCAAAGAGCGAAGAAAATCCGGGCCTGCATCAGCACCAGACTGGCGTAGCAGAGCAGTTCCGCCCATTCTTCCAGCACCGCCAGCGTGGCCTCCGTGCCGGGCAGCATGAAGGGCAGCTTGCCTTCTGCGCTCACCGAAAGCAGCGCAGCGACCACGGCCAGACCGAGTTCCGGCCACGGGAACTGCCGGTGTCGCACCAGCTCGCGCAGCGGCTTCGCCAGCCGCCACCTGAAAAATGCGATGCCCATGCCGACCACGACGATCAGCACGGCCGGAAGGATGAGCGGGTGGTACCAGAGCAGCCGCGACGTGAAGTAGGGGCCTTCCGGTGTCGGCAGGGCCACGGTCAGCAGCGTGGCGCCCCAGCTCGTTTCGCGGATGGCGCAAAGCAGCCAGAACGGCATGGCCACAGCGGCCAGCCGCCGGCGGACAACGCTCGCGCTCGAATCGGCCAAGCCTGACGAAACGTCTCGGCGCGGTATCGACGCCCATTGCCGGAGCGCGTGCACGAACCCGAGCAGAAGCACGGCGATCTGCGCGTTCTCGACCGCGCCGTTTTCCCACCCCCAGTTCGGCGGCAGCAGGCCCGCCACCGGGTAGCTGGTGATCAGCAGCAGAACCAGCAGCCAGCAGGCGATTCGCAAGGCGGTCAGATCGGCACCGTGCGCTGAGCGCTGGTCGGTTGGCCCTTGAAGTCGGTCCAGCATTTGCGCGTGAAGTCGTAGAGCTTGCAGCTGCGCGCGGTGCTGAAGTACCAGCGCCACGAGAAGCGCTGCACCACGATGCGGGTCGGCAGCATCTCCTCGATGCGCGCCTGCGCCGCCTTCAGCTTGTACAGCGGGATGCTCATGTCGACGTGGTGCGCCGTGTGTTCCATGATGTGATGCAGCAGCGAGCCGATCTGCATCGGGAAGGTCAGGTGCACGGTGGTCGAGACGAAAGGCTGGGCACGCTGCCAGGTGGCGCGGTCGTCGTGCCAGGACACCTTGACGTGCGTGTGATGCACGTACACCACGAAGCCGATCATGGCGAACCAGAACATCAGCGGCAGCACGAAGGCGACGCCGACGAGCAGCAGCACCGATTGGCCGGTCGCCAGCGCCGCGCCGACCAGCGCCGCAAACCAGGCGACGGCGAAGCTGCCGACGAGCCAGCAGTCGCGCGAGAACACCGGGCGCTCGGCATTGGTCGACTTGTCGCGCGCCAGCATCCGGCGCCACCAGATCTCGACCATGTAATACACGCCCGGCGCCCAGCCGCTGCGGTAGACGCGCTCCATCAGCCGGCGCGACGGCGAGAGCGCGTCGTATTCGGCCTGCGTGAGCGGCGCCCAGACGAAATCGACGCCTTTGAGGTTGGTGAAGCCGTGATGCACGACGTTATGGCCCATGTCCCAGAGGCTGTAGGGCGTCAGCGAAGGCAGGAAGGCGATGCGGCCCAACCATTTGTTGAGCCGGCGGTGCGGCGTCAGGCTCTGGTGGCAGGCGTCGTGGCCGATGATGAACAGCCGCCCGGTCACGAAGCCCATGCCGATGCCGCACGCCAGCTTGAGCCAGGTCGATTCGAGCAGCACGGCGCCTGCGGCCAGCGCGGAGAGAAGCACGTAGTCGAAAGCCAGCAGCAGCAGCGCGCGCACGGTGGTGCGTTGCGCCAGCGGCAGCAGCCAGGAGCGGATCACCTTGCGGTGCGGCAGGGGCACGTCCGGCGACAGGGGTGTCAGGTCGAGTTCGGGTTGGGTCTGCATAAGACGCCGCCTGGGGGCGGAAAAACGAAAGGTCGAAAGGATCACGATGCTCGGACGCACCGTACCGTATTCATCGGAGGTGGCTATGACGGACATCAAGAAAGCGGCACGCATACCAAATCGGCGTCCGCTTGCATATCCTGCGAAGTCATACCCTTATGTGAGAATTGTGCCAAAAGTGCAAACAAGGAGACGCTGCATGGAAACAATACGCATTCCCAGGCACGCGACGAAGATCGTCGCCACGCTCGGACCGGCATCGAACACGATCGAATTGCTGGAGCAGATGATCCACAGCAAGGTCAGCGTCGTGCGGCTGAATTTCAGCCACGGCACGGCCCAGGACCACATCGACCGGGCTGTCATGGTCCGCGAGGCTGCGCGGCGCACCGGTCGCGAGGTGGCCATCATGGCCGACCTGCAGGGCCCGAAGATTCGTGTCGGCAAGTTTGCACAGGGCAAGATCTGGCTCGAACCCGGCGCGAAGTTCGTGCTCGACGCCCGGCGCACCGAACTCGGCGACATCGACGAGGTCGGGCTCGACTACAAGGACCTGCCGCGCGACGTGAAAGCCGGCGACCGCCTGCTGCTCAACGACGGGTTGATCGTACTCAAGGTCGACGCGGTTCGCGGCGAACAGGTGATTACCACCGTGGTGCTTGGCGGCGAGCTGTCCAACAACAAGGGCATCAACAAGCAGGGCGGCGGCCTGACCGCCCCGGCGCTGACCGCCAAGGACATGGAGGACATCAAGACCGCGATGAGCTTCCAGGCCGATTACGTGGCCGTGAGCTTTCCCAAGAACGCGACCGACATGGAAATGGCGCGCCAGCTGTGCAACGTGGCCGCCGCCGAATTCGGCCACCGGCCAGGAATGATCGCGAAGATCGAGCGCGTCGAGGCGATACCGAATCTGGAAGAAATCCTGCGCGCCAGCGACGGCATCATGGTCGCGCGCGGCGATCTGGCGGTCGAGGTCGGCAACGCGGCCGTGCCGGCGCTGCAGAAGAAGATGATCCGCATGGCCCGCGAGATGGACCGCGTGGTCATCACCGCGACCCAGATGATGGAGTCGATGATCACCAACCCGGTGCCGACACGCGCCGAGGTCAGCGACGTCGCCAACGCCGTGCTCGACGGTACCGACGCCGTCATGCTCAGCGCCGAAACTGCCTCGGGCCGCTACCCGCTCCAGACGGTGCAGGAGATGAGCCGCATCTGCGAAGCCGCCGAGCAGGCCGAGGACACCGCCCGGGACACCGATTTCAGCGGCCACACCTACGGCCGCATCGACCAGGCGATCGCGATGGGCGCGCTCTTCACGGCGCACCACCTGGGCGCGAAGGCGATCGTGGCGCTGACCGAGTCGGGCTCGACGCCGCTCTGGATGAGCCGCCATTCGGCGCACATCCCGGTCTATGCGCTCACGTCGCGCCTCGCCACGCAGCGCAAGATGGCGCTCTACCGCAACGTGCGTCCGCTGCTGATGGATTCGCAGACCGACCGCGACACCGCGCTCGAACAGGCCGAGGCGCATCTGAAAAAGCGCGGCATCGTGCAAAGCGGCGACGTCTATGCCATCACCTGCGGCGAGCCGATGGGTGCGCCGGGCGGCACCAACATGCTGAAGATCTGCCGGGCGACCTGAGCATTAATCCGCGAGGCGGGCAAAACCGTTTGCCCAGGCGCTGCGTACAAGCAGCATGAAAGCTCCTGCACGGTTCTTGCGCGTGGCTGCGCTTGCGGTTTTCGCCGCCGCGTCCGCCGTCGTCCTCTCCGCGTGTTCGCCAGTCAAGCTGGTCGACCGGCTGACGCCCGACAACACCTACATCGCCGAAAGCGGCATCGCCTACGGCGCCGAGCCACGCCAGAAGCTCGACGTCTACCAGCCGCTGCCCGCGCGCTCGGCTGCGGTCGGGCAACGGCCACTGATCGTGTTCTTCTACGGCGGCACCTGGAGCAGCGGCGACCGCGGCATGTACCGCTTCGTCGGCGAGGCGCTGGCTTCGCAGGGCGCGATCGTCGTAATTCCCGACTATCGGCTCTCGCCGCAGGTGATGTACCCGGTGTTTCTGGAGGACAGCGCCAAGGCCATGAAGTGGGGGCTCGACAACGCAGCGCGGCTCGGCGCCGATCCGAAGCGCGTCTACGTGATGGGCCACAGCTCCGGCGGCTACAACGCGTCGATGCTTGCGCTCGATCCGCGCTGGCTGGGCGAAGTCGGCGCCAGCCCCAGGCAGCTGGCTGGGTGGATCGGCTTGGCCGGCGCCTACGATTTCCTGCCGATGGGTGACCCCGACGCGCAGCGCGCCTTCGACTGGCCCCGCACGCCGCGCGATTCGCAACCCATCCATCACGTGACCGCCGCATCGCCGCCCGCGCTGCTCATGGCCGCCAGCAAAGACAAGCTCGTCGATCCGGTGCGCAACACCGAACAGATGGCGCAGAAACTGCGTGCGGCCGGCGTGCGCGTCGAAATCAGGGAATTCGACGATCTGAGCCACGTCACGCTGATCGGTGCCGTGGCCAAACCGATCCGCTGGATCGGCGGGCCGGTGGTGCCGCCGATCCTCGATTTCGTGGGGTTGACGCCGGAGAAGGCCCGGACGGCATCGATACAATAGTTCACCTTCCCACCCCACCATCGCCGTTCCGACGGCCACGAACGAGAGAGCGACACAGTGAATCAGGACCAACTGAAACAAGTCACCACGGGCAAAGGCTTCATCGCCGCACTGGACCAGAGCGGCGGCAGCACCCCCAAGGCGCTCAAGTTGTACGGCGTCGAAGAAAGTGCCTACAAGGGCGACGCCGAGATGTTCGACATGGTTCACGCCATGCGCAGCCGCATCGTGACGAGCCCGGCATTCGACGGCAAGCGCGTCATCGGCGCCATTCTGTTCGAAGCCACCATGGACCGCCAGATCGACGGCGTCGACGCAGCCACGTACCTCTGGGAAAAGAAGCAGGTCGTGCCTTTCCTCAAGGTCGACAAGGGCCTTTCCGACGAAGCCGACGGCGTGCAGACCATGAAGGCCATGCCCGAACTCGACGCGCTGCTCCAGCGTGCCGTCGCCAAGGGCATCTTCGGCACCAAGATGCGTTCGGTGGTGAATGCCGCGAATGAAAAGGGCATCGCCGCGGTGCTCGACCAGCAATTCGCGGTCGGCCAGCAGATCCTCGCCGCCGGCCTGATGCCGATCCTCGAGCCTGAAGTCTCGATCGGCGCCGCCGACAAGAAGGAAGCCGAAGCCCTGCTCAAGGACGGTTTCCTCAAGCGCCTCGACGCGTTGCCCGAAGGTTCGAAGGTCATGCTCAAGCTGACGCTGCCAACCGTTGAAGGCTTCTACGGCGAACTGGTCGCGCACAAGAACGTCGTACGCGTCGTGGCGCTGTCGGGCGGCTATCCGCGCGACCAGGCCAACGTCCACCTGTCGAAGAACCCCGGCATCATCGCCAGCTTCAGCCGCGCGCTGACCGAAGGCCTGAGCGCCCAGCAATCCGACGCCGAGTTCGACGCTGCGCTCGACAAGGCCATCGAATCGATCTATCAGGCTTCCATCACCTGATCTGACGATCCTGACGACGCGCAGGGCTTCGCGCCCTGCTGCACAGCCACCGCTCGCGGTGGCTTTTTTCTGCGCGCACAATCGTGTTCGTCGCGTATTTCTCACTTTTTCCACACCATGACGACCGTCCACACCTCCTCGATCCAAAGCCTGCCCCTGCTCGCGCGCGGAAAGGTGCGCGACAACTATGCCGTCGGCGAAGACCGCATCCTGATGGTGGCGAGCGACCGGCTCAGCGCCTTCGACGTGATCATGGGCGAGCCGATTCCCGGCAAGGGCGTGATACTCACGCAAATGGCGCTCTGGTGGTTCGAGCGGCTCGGCCACATCTGCCCGAATCACCTGACCGGCGAATCGCCCGAAAGCGTCGTCACCGCCGAAGAAGTGCCGCAGGTGCGGGACCGCTCGATGCTCGTGAAACGGCTCAAGCCGATTCCGGTCGAGGCGGTGGTGCGCGGCTACCTGGCCGGCAGCGGCTGGAAGGAATACCAGGAAAACCAGGCCGTCTGCGGCGTTCCGCTGCCCGAGGGCCTGTCGAACGCCAGCAAGCTGCCGCGTCCGATCTTCACGCCGGCAGCCAAGGCCGCAGC
>JAQGMX010000437.1 GCA_028292145.1 Variovorax sp. | reverse complement strand
CCTTTCAGCGCGACAACCCTGAAATCGACATCCGGATCGATGCCAGCGACATTGCGGTCGATCTGGATGTGGCCGATGTGGACATCGCGCTGCGCTACGGCGCGCGCGAAAACATGCCCGCCGGTGCGCAGCGGCTGTTCGGCGAAACGCTGACGCCGGTGGCGAGTCCGTGGCTGATCAAGAGCAATCCGCCGATTCGCACGCCGGCCGACATCGCGAGCTTCACCGTCATCGAGGCCGGCGACGCGCACCGGACGCATCTGGAATGGCTGACCTGGCGGCGGTGGTTCGAGAGCAACGGCGTCGCACGCGCCCAGCCCAAACGCTGGCTTTACTTCAATTACGCCTATCAGATGGTGCAGGCCGCGCTGACCGGACAAGGCATCGTGCTGGCGCGGAGTTCGCTCATCGCCGAAAGTCTGGCCAACGGCGACCTGGTCGAGGTATTGCCGGAGCACCGCATGGACTCGCCGATGGCCTATTGGCTGCTGGTCGGTCCCCGGAATGCGCTGCGCCCCGAAATCAAGGCCTTCTGCGACTGGCTGCAGGACCAGGCCCGCGTCACCCGCGAAACCATCGGCGAGGTGCCGGACCCCGACACCGTCGACCACATGGATTGAAAGCACACAAACCCATTCGCGAAACACCGCAGAACCGGCTTTGCCGGGCTGCTGGTGTTGCCCCCGGCAGGGGGTGGGCGCTGCCACACGAAGTGGGCAAGCCTGGGGGCGAGCTCAACGTACAGGCCAGACGACGCCGTTGTCGTTCAAGATGGCGTCCAGCGGCAGGTCGTGCGCTTCGGGCGTGAACTCTTCCAGATAGCCCTGGGTGAATCCGAGCCCGACGGTGAACGGCCGTGGCTCCAGCGCAGCGAGCGTGCGGTCGTAAAAACCGCCGCCGTAACCCAGCCGATAGCCACCGGCGCTGTAGCCGAGACACGGCACGAACAGCAGCGTCGGCACGATCAGTTCGGTGTCCTTCGGCTTCGGGATGTCGTAGGCGTCGTTTTCCATCGGGCAGCCCGGATACCAGGAATGGAAGCTCAGCGTCTTGTGCACGCGGTCGACCACCGGCAGACCGATGCGCCGGCGATGCGGTTCGTCGAGCAGTTCGCCGTCTTCCTTCCATCGATGCAGCGCCGGCAGAGGATCGAACTCGCCCTTGATCGGCCAATACGCGCCGATCACGCTGTCGGGCCGACCGACCAGCCAGATGCGCATCACGCGCTGCAATAAATCCGAGCGCTGTCCGCGATCCGGCAACGCCAGGCGTTGCTCTATGAGTGCGGCGCGCACTTGCGCCTTGAAGAAAGCGGTTGTCGCCTCACGGCTTTCGTTCTCTCCCGCGTTCCCATCGTGTGCCTTGTCCATAATCCCCCGATGAAGTTCCCAAGCATTTTGGCACCCCGCCGCCAACTTTTCGGCGCATTGGCGCTTGCCCTTGCCGCACTTGCGCAACCTGCCTGCGCGCAAAGCGCCGGCGACGACGTCGTGCTGCAGATGAAACAGGCCTTCCAGCGGGGTGACAAGGCGCGATTGAGCGCCCTGCTCCCCCAGGCACGCGGCAGCGCGCTCGAACCCTGGGCAGCGTACTGGGAACTCAAGGCGCGCCTTCAGGAAGCAACCCCGCAGGAAGTCCAGGATTTCCTCGCCCGCTACGCTGGCACTTACCAGGAAGACCGCCTGCGCAACGACTGGTTGCTGCTGCTCGGCCAGCGCCGCGACTGGGACGGCTTCGCGGCGATCCATGCCGGATTCCGCATGCGCGACGATCTCCAGGTGCGCTGCTACGCCACGCTGGTCGAGGTGCTCAAGACCGGCGTCGCCACCAAGGCCCAGGTCGACGAAGTGCGCGACAACTGGCTGCGCCAGCGCGACGCCGACGACGGCTGCCTCACCGCCGCCGAGCGCCTGATCGCCTCGCGCGCGATGTCCAACGACGATGCCTGGAAGAAGGCTCGCCTGTCCATCGAGGCCAATCGGCCGAAGGCGGCCGGCGACGCGGTCATGCTGGTCGCTCCCGATGCCATGCCGACCTTCGCGCAGGTCAATGCCAACGCAGGCAAGTTCCTGTCCGGCGCGGTGGTCGCCATTTCGCGTCCGCGCAAGGAAATGGTGGTGCTCGCGCTCATCAAGACCGCCATCGCCGATCCCGACATGGCGGCTTCGCTGCTCGACGGCAAATGGGGCGCCATGCTGTCGAACGAGGAGCGCAACTGGGTCTGGGGCGCTATTGGCCGCCAGGCGGCCACCAAGCTGTCGCCGTCCGCCAACGTGTATTTCGCCAACGTCACGAAAGATGCCGATCTTTCCGACGACATGCTGGGCTGGAAAGTGCGCGCCGCGCTGCGGGCCGGCCAGTGGAAAGACGTGCAGACCGCCGTGCTGGCCATGAGCAAGACCGCGCAGGACGACCCTACCTGGATCTACTGGCATGCCCGCGCGCTCACGGCCATCGGCGGCGAGCAGCGCCGCACCCAGGCCCGCGCCCTCCTCGAAGGCATTGCCGGCACGCGCGGCTTCTACGAGCTGCTCGCGCTCGAGGACCTCGGGCAACGCGCCGTTGTGCCGACCCGCCCGGCACCGCTCACACCCGAAGAAAAGCAGGCGGCGCGCAACAACCCGTCGTTGGCGCGCGGGCTCTACGCGATTGCGATCGGCCTGCGCTCCGAAGGCGTCCGCGAATGGAACTACGCCACCAACCTGCACGAGAACGGCGGCATGGGCGACCGCGAACTGCTCGCCGCCGCCGACCTCGCCTGCCAGCGCGAAGTCTGGGACCGCTGCATCAACACCAGCGAGCGCACCAAAGGCGCGATCGACGTCGATCAGCGTTTTCCGATGCCGTTCCGCGACACCGTGCTGCGCAAGAGCCAGGACATCGGTCTCGACCCGGCCTACGTCTACGGCCTGATCCGGCAGGAAAGCCGCTTCATCATGGATGCGCGCTCCGGCGTCGGCGCGTCCGGCCTGATGCAGGTCATGCCCGCGACCGCGCGCTGGACCGCCAACAAGATCGGCATGGTCGGCTTTACGCCGAGCCAGATCACCGACCGCGACACCAACATCACCATCGGCACCAGCTACCTGAAACTCGCGCTGGACGATTTCGATGGGTCGATGGCGCTGGCCGCTGCGGCCTACAACGCCGGCCCCGGTCGTCCGCGCAACTGGCGGAACGGCCCCGTGCTCGACGCCGCGATCTGGGCCGAGAACGTGCCTTTCACCGAAACGCGCGACTACGTCAAGAAAGTGCTGGCCAACACGACGAACTACGCGGCACTCATCACCGGCCAGCCGCAGTCGCTCAAGGCCCGACTCGGTCGCGTCGGCCCGCGCGACCAGCGCGAACCGGAGCCGAACAAGGACCTTCCATGATCCGCCTCTACATCGGCAACAAGAACTACTCGTCATGGTCGATGCGGCCGTGGGTACTGCTGACGCAGGCCGGCATCGATTTCGAGGAAAAGATGGTGCGCTTCGATTCTTTCGAGGCCGATTCGGAATTCAAGAAAACCGTGCTTGCCGTCAATCCGATCGGCAAGGTTCCGGTGCTGGTGCACGACGGTCTCGTTGTTTCGGACACGCTGGCGATCTGCGAATACCTGGCGGAAACGTTTCCGGAAGAGCACCTCTGGCCGGCCGACAAGGCTGCCCGCGCGATGGCGCGCAGCGTCTGCGCTGAGATGCATTCGAGTTTCGGTCCATTGCGCACGCATTGCTTGATGAACGTCGAGGCTGACCTGGCACAGCAGGGGCTGATCGTGCTGCGCGATCAGGCCGGCGTGCGCGCCGACCTCGCACGCATCGTCTCACTCTGGAGCGGCTTGCTGGAAACCAGTGGCGGTCCGATGCTTTTCGGCGATTTCTGCATCGCAGACGCCTACTACGCGCCGGTCGCATCGCGCCTGCGAACCTATGCGCTGCCGGTTCCGGCGCAGATTGACGCCTACATCGATCGCCTGCAAGCCTTGCCGGGCGTGCGCGCATGGAACGATGCGGCGCTCGCCGAGCACGATTTCGTGCCGATGGACGAGCCCTACCGGTCCGCGCGCTGAGCGTCAGAAGGTGTAGGTCAGCCCGATATAGGGAACGATCGGGTTGAGCTTCAGGCGCGTCTCGCTGGTCGCCACAGCGCGTCCGGCCACGGAGGTGGTGAGCGTGGCCTTGGTCTTCAGCGGGATGTACGACACCGAAGCGACCATGCCCCAGTTCTTGTTGAACTTGTAGGCAGCTCCGACGTTGAAGACCGGCGCGAAGGAACTGTCGAGATCGGCGGACGTGCGGGACAGCGCAGCCGGCGCGCCGATCTGGGCCGCGATGGCGCCCTGCAAGCTCTGCGACAGCTCGACTTTTCGGTAGAACACATAGGTTGCACCGAGGCCCAGGTAGGGGCGCAACGTCGCGTTGCTGTCGTTGAAGTAGTATTTGACTAACAGCGTCGGGCTCCATTGCCTTGCGCTGCCGATTTCGCCCAACCTGGCCAGCGTGCCTTCGCCGGACAGCTTGAACTTGGGCGGAATGCCGAGTTCCAGCTGGGTCGCCCAGTGATCGTCGACGAAATACGTGGCGTTCACGCCCAGCGTGTCGGCATTACCGACGCCGGCGCCGGAGCCAGCCACCGTCCGGTTCACCGGCGAGGTGAAACGCAGCGGATCGCTCGAATCCTGCGGCGCAAAGTGCAGCCAGCCCGCTCCGACCTGCCAGGAGCCTGCCTGCTGAGCGAAGACGCTTGCAGAGCCCAGCGCAGCCACGGCGGTCAGCAGATAAATCGATTTTTTCATGTTGTCATGTCCCCAGGAGAGTTGGATTGCGTGCGGCTTGCGACGCGCTCGACCGCTGGCGAAGTTTATCGAACGATCGTGCTTTTTTGACGTTAGGACTATCCCTACACTCGCATCATGAAGACGTATCTCGTAGGCGGCGCGATCCGCGATGCTTTGCTCGGTCAGTCGGGCAGCGACCGCGACTGGGTCGTGGTCGGCGCCACGCCCGACGCCATGAAAGCGCAAGGATTCTTGCCGGTCGGCCGCGATTTTCCTGTGTTCCTGCATCCGGTCACGCACGAAGAACACGCGCTGGCGCGCACCGAGCGCAAGAGCGCGCCCGGCTATCGCGGCTTCGTCGTGCACGCAGCGCCGGAGGTCACGCTCGAAGAGGATCTCGCGCGGCGCGATCTGCGGATCAACGCGATCGCGTTGCCCGAAGCGCTGGCCGCAAGCTGTGCAAGCGGAGACATCGAAGAAACCGCCCTCGTCGACCCGTTCGACGGCCAGAGCGATCTGCGCAACAAGCTTCTACGCCACGTCACCGACGCGTTCCGCGAAGACCCGGTCCGCATCCTGCGCGTCGCACGGTTCGCGGCGCGCTTCGACGACTTCACCGTCGCGCCGGAGACGATGGCACTGATGCGCGACATGGTCGCCGCCGGCGAAGCGGACGCGCTGGTGCCGGAGCGCGTCTGGCAGGAACTGTCGCGCGGCCTGATGGAAAAGCAGCCGTCGCGCATGTTCGAGGTGCTGCGCGACTGCGGTGCGCTGGCCGTGCTGCTGCCTGAAGTCGACCGGCTGTGGGGCATTCCGCAGCCCGAAGCGCACCACCCCGAAATCGACACTGGCGTGCACCTGATGATGGTGCTCGACATGGCGGCCCGACTCGGCGCATCGCTGCCGGTGCGTTTCGCCTGCCTGATGCACGACCTGGGCAAGGGGACGACACCAGCCGACGTCCTGCCGCGGCACATCGGCCATGAGCAGCGCAGCGCGAAGCTGCTGCGTGCGGTCTGCGAGCGCTGGCGCGTGCCGGTCGAACTGCGCGAGCTGGCCGATGTCGTCGCGCGCGAGCACGGGAACATCCACCGCAGCGGCGAATTGGGCGCCGCCGCGCTGATGCGTCTGCTCGAGCGCTGCGATGCGATTCGCAAGCCGCAGCGTTTCGACCAAGTGCTCGAAGCCTGCGAATGCGATGCGCGCGGACGGCTTGGTTTCGAGGCGCGTCCGTATCCGCAGCGGCAGCGGCTGCTCCGCGTGCTGGCGGCGGCCCAGGCCGTAGAGACGCGAACGGTCGCGGAACGGGCTGCGCAGGAAGGTGCCAAGGGTCCGAAGATTGGCGAAGCGGTCGCGCGCGCGCGGACTTCCGCGGTCGAGGAAATGCTTCGTGACACGCCCTGAAACTGATTGCGGCATTGACCGACGCGGTTTCGACCCTCGAAGTGCTATGGTTTTAGGCAATGCAGACACCTCCACGCCTCACGCCCGACGCCGCCCTGTTCCTTGACTTCGACGGTACGCTCGTCGCGCTTGCAGAGACGCCGGAGGCCATCGAGGTACCGCCCGCATTGGTGGCCTTGCTGACCGATCTCTCCGAGCTGCTCGGCGGCGCGCTAGCCATCGTTTCCGGACGCCAGATCGACTCGATCGACCGCTTTCTCGCACCGCTCAGGCTGCCCGCAGCCGGCGAACACGGCGTCCAGCGCCGCGATGCGACCGGCGACACGCACGAGCAGCACACGCCCGACCTGCATTTCGTGCTCGACGCGGTGAACGAACTTGCGGGCAAATACAAGGGGCTTCTGGTCGAGCGCAAGCACGCGGCCATCGCGCTGCATTACAGGCTCGCGCCCGAACTTCAGGCGGTTTGCCAGGAAACCATGTCGCGCATCGTTGCCGGTCAGCCGGAGCTGGAGTTGCTCCACGGCAAGTTCGTCTTCGAGGTGAAACCAGCGGGCGTCAACAAGGGCACCGCGATCGACGCGTTCATGCGCGAAGCGCCGTTCGTGGGCCGCCGCCCGGTATTCGCGGGAGACGACACGACCGACGAGACCGGCTTTGCCGTCGTGCAGCCGCTCGGCGGTGTGGCGATCAAGGTCGGCAGCGGACCCACCATCGCCTCTCACGGGCTCGATTCGCCTCGCGCGGTCTATGAGTGGCTGGTCGCAGCGCGCGATCTGCTGCAGACGCCGCCGTCGGCCCCCGGTGCGGACGAAGGAGGCGCCGCATGAGCCGGCTCGTCGTCGTATCGAATCGGGTCGCCGATCCGCGCAAACCCACGGCAGGCGGCCTTGCCGTAGCGCTTGGCGAATCGTTGCAACAGACCGGCGGACTCTGGTTCGGCTGGAGCGGCACCATCGTCGAAGGCGGCCCGACCGGCGAAGGCGAGATGCACAAGCAGCAGGCCGGCAAGGTCACGCTCGCGACCATCGATCTCAGCCGCGACGACCACGACAGCTACTACGCGGGCTACAGCAACGACGTGCTCTGGCCGGTCTTCCACAACCGCCTCGATCTTGCCAACTTCGAAGCCAGCTTCATCGGCGGCTACCGGCGCGTCAACCAGCTTTTTGCACGCAAGCTGATGCCGCTTTTGAAAGATGACGACATCATCTGGGTGCACGACTACCACCTGATCCCGCTGGCGGCCGAACTGCGCGCGATGGGCTGCAAGCAGCGCATCGGCTTCTTTCTGCACATTCCGCTGCCGCCGCAGATCATCATGGCCGCCATCCCGCAGCACGAATGGCTGGCGCGCTCGATGTTTTCGTACGACCTGATCGGCTTCCAGGCGCAGCAGGACGTCCAGCATTTCGAGCATTACGTGGTCAACGAGGCGCACGGCGAGGCGCTGGGCGACGACATGTTCCGCGGTTACGGCAAGACGGTGCGCTGCAGCGCGTTCCCGATCGGCATCGATGTCGACGAATTCACGGCACTCACGCATGCCAAGGAATCGCGCGACATGTACGAAACGATGAAGCGCGAGTATTCGACGCGACGCCTGCTGCTCGGTATCGACCGCCTTGATTACTCCAAAGGCATCCCGAACCGGGTGCGCGCCTTCCGTGAGTTGCTCGCCAACTATCCGGAGAACCGACGTAGCGCGACGATGATCCAGATCGCCTCGCCCACCCGCGAGAGCGTCGATGCGTATGCCGACATCCGCCGCGAACTCGAATCGCTCTGCGGCGCGATCAACGGCGACTACGGGGAGCTCGACTGGATGCCGGTGCGCTACATCCATCGCGTGGTCGCCCGCAAGCGCGTTCCCGGGCTCTGCCGTGCGAGCGCTGTCGGACTGGTCACGCCGTTGCGAGACGGCATGAATCTGGTCGCAAAGGAATACGTCGCTGCGCAGGATCCGGCGGATCCGGGCGTGCTGGTGCTTTCGCGTTTCGCCGGTGCAGCTGAGCAGCTGAGGGAAGCGCTGCTGGTCAACCCCTACGACACCCACGGCACCGCTGAAACCATTCAGCAGGCGCTGCAGATGCCCCTGGAAGAGCGGCGGGCGCGGCACCAAAAACTTCTGCAGCGGATTCGCGAGCAGGACATCCACTGGTGGCGCAACAGCTTTCTCGATGCATTGCGCGAGATGCCGCCAGAGCGCGATTAAGGCAGCTTTTCGCGATGGAATTGTTTTCGCCACATCTTCTGCTATGAATTCGCATTCAATTCGAAGTTAAGACTTTCCTTAGCCCTCAGTTTTTAGCGCCTCGGCCACAATCACTTCGGTCCTACTGAGTTCGATATAACCGAATCCGCTTTTGGGGGAAATTCCAATGGTCATCCGTTCTGTTTCGAGTGAATTCAAGGCAGCAGGTACCGCGCCAGCGGACACCAAGCCCAAATCGCTGGCGCCCGGTCAAAAGCCATACGTCCGATCTTCAGCCGTCGAGAATAGAGAGTCCCTTCCAGTTGGAACACCGGGTCGCTTCCCTTCTTCCGGGACCATCCTCGCAAAGCACAAGCAAGAGGGGCATAAGCAAGATGGCATTGCGTTGAAACCTGGCGTGTCCGATTTCCATGAAAGAAACTCAATGCATATGATGCTGCCAGCTGGAAAACGCGGGGTTGGAATGAACATAGGATTTCCAAATGCCTGTCTTACGCCGACGGATATGCCAAGCGTGAACAACGGTGCGATTTTTGATCATGAACAGAAGATGCTGCAAACAAATCAAAATTTGGAAGTAGCAACCGACGTTATTAAGCCCGGGGCATGAAAATCACTGATTAACGATGCATCTGGATTTGAAACGTCCAGATGCATCGCTCCTGGATTGCCAGATCAAATCAACAAATCGCGCAATGAGTTGATTTTCAGTCTTCCAGCTTTAAAAGCGCCATCGCAGCGTAATCGCCCACCTTGGCGCCCAGGCCGGCTGGAACGATCTCTACACCCCGCGTCAGCGGCGCCAGCTTGCCGTCGATGTGTGCCTGCAACCGGGGAAGGAGAAATTCATGGTTGTGGAGAAACACACTGCCGCCCACGCTGATGCGCTGTAGGTCGAGCGTCACGATCAAGTTGTAAAGCAGCCGTCCCATCACGCGGCACAGTGCGTCCGCGATTTCGACGGCCTTGGCGTCGCCCTTGCCCGCCGCTTCGAAAAGTTCGGCTGCCGACTGGCTGAACCGGCGCGCCACCGCATTGCCGGCAACCAGCGCTTCGACATCGCCCACGTTTCCGCAGCCGCACAGTGCCTTGCTGTCGTCGTCCGAGACGAAGCTGTGACCCGCATGACCGGCGTTGCCGTTCTTCCCGCGCAACACGCGTCCGTCGACGCAGAGACCGACGCCGACGCCCGTGCTCCAGGTGACGTACGCGCAATCGTCGACGCCCTGCAGCGCACCCCAGCGACGCTCGGCTTCAAGTGCGGCGACGGCATCGTTCTCGACCCGCACATGCCTGAAGCGGCGCGACAGCGGCTCCTGGAGGGTTGCGGTCATCCAGTCGTTGGGCAAGCCCCGTGCGGGGCCGGCGATACCGCCGCAGATGTTGGGCGTAGCCAGTTCCACGGCGCCGTCTTTCATCACGAACGGCCCCGTGGACGAAATGCCCACCCGTTCGATCGCCGCCGGCTCTACGCTTTGCGCCGCGCAGACTTCGCCGATCAGCCGTATCACCTGCTGCGCCACGGCATCGTTGGTGCCCGACTTTGCCGTCGGCTCGCTGACGCGGCCAAGCAGCGGGCTGCCGTCGTTCGGAGAAAGGCTAACGGCAATCTTGGTGCCGCCGATGTCGACGCAAGCTCTCATGTCTTCAGATCACATTCATCAAATCAGTTTGGCGACCAAGGCCGCAAGCATGCTCAGCACCACGGTACTCGCGATCGGCACCTGCCATTCACGACCGAACGCGGTGAAGGCGAAATCCCCCGGCAGCCTGCCGAAGCCGAATTTGCGCAGCCAGTTCGTCAATCCGCTCATGAGGACGAGCGCGAGCACGGTAACGATCAACCAGCGAAACATCAGGCAGTCTAGGCAGCCAGTGCTTGGAGCGCCTGTCGGTGAAGTTCGCGTGTGGCCGCAGCCACGACGCGCCCATCGGATTTCAGGCCGAGCGCGCGGCCTTCCCAATCGGTGATCACGCCACCCGCAGCTTCGATCAGTCCGGCCGGGCCGAGATAGTCGTAGGGCTGCAGACCGGTTTCGACGACAAGGTCGATCGTGCCGCCGGCCAGTTGCGCATAGCCGTAGCAGTCACCGCCAAAACGGCGCATCGCGCAGCGCTTGCTCAGGCGGTCGAAAGCCTGCAGATCGGCTGCGTTGAAGATGTCCGGCGAGGTGGTGACGATGCGCGCCTGGGCGACTTCGGTACAACCGCTCACCTTGACGACAGCGCCGTTGCGCTCGGCACCGATGCCCGCCTGACCGAACCAGCGCTCGCCCAGCACCGGCATGTCGACCATGCCGAAGATCACGCGCTCACCCTCGAGCACACCAATGAGCGTTCCCCAGAGCGGCGAACCGGTGATGAAGCTGCGTGTGCCGTCGATCGGGTCCAGCACCCACACCCGCGCAGCGTCGACACGCTCGGCGCCGTGCTCCTCGCCGTAGATGCCGTCCGCCGGGTACGTGGCGCCAAGAATTTCGCGCATCGCGGTTTCCGCGGCGCGGTCGGCCAGCGTCACCGGACTTTCGTCCGCCTTGGTGATGATGGCCAGCGAGGTCCGGAAATGCGCCATCGAATGCGCTGCGGCTGCATCGGCGAGTGCATGGGCCGTGCGCAACAATTCTGAAGTTGGATTCATGGGAGTCGATTAAACCCGAGCAGGCGGGTGCGCCGAAGGGCGTTGGCGGGGTGCCGGGTAAAATCCGCCGTCCTTACCCGTCTCCCCCATCACCCAAAGCAGCGAGCAGAGCGAAGCATGGACTATCCCGGCAATCTTTTCGTGGTCGCAGCACCGAGCGGCGCAGGCAAGTCGAGCCTGGTCAAGGCGCTGATGGAACTCGATTCCGCGGTTCAGCCTTCCGTTTCGCACACCACGCGCCCGCCCCGCGGCCAGGAAAAGCATGGCCGCGAATATTTCTTCGTCTCGCAACCCGAGTTCGATGCGATGGTGCTGGCCGACACCTTCGTCGAATGGGCTCACGTCCACGGTCAGCGCTACGGCACCTCGAAACGCGCGATCGAGGAGCGCGTGGCGCTGGGTGCCGACGTCATTCTCGAGATCGATTTCCAGGGCGCGATCCAGATCCGCAAGACCTTCGCCAATGCGGTCCTGATCTTCATCCTCCCGCCGAGCTGGGAAGAGTTGCGTTCGCGCCTCGAACGGCGCGGCGAAGACAGCGCCGAAGTCATCCAGCTGCGCCTCGGCAACGCTGCCGACGAGATGGCGCGCGCAGGAGAATTCGACTTCGTTATAATCAACGAGTTATTTGAGCGCGCGCTTTTCGACCTGAAAGCCATTGTCCACGCGCAGCGGCTCCGGTATTCCGCCCAGCGCCGCGCCCGTGCCGACACTTTTGCCGCATTGAACATTCCCTGAAAGAACACCATGGCCCGCATCACCGTCGAAGACTGTCTCGAAAAGATCCCTAACCGCTTCCAGCTGGTTCTCGCCGCCACGTACCGCGCGCGCATGCTGAGCCAAGGCCACGCGCCCAAGATCGACAGCAAGAACAAGCCGGCCGTCACCGCACTGCGCGAAATCGCTCAAGGCAAGATAGGCATCGAGATGCTCAAGAAGGTTCCAGGCTGATCTGGAAAATTGCTGACGCTGTCTTAGCCGTCATGCCGCAAAAAGCACCGCCGCGCGGTGCTTTTTTTACGCCTGCACGCAACGGCTTTCATCGCACGCTAAAGTCATACGTATGAGTGCGGTCGCCAAGTCTCCATCCGAAGCCCCGAAGGGCATCCCGCGCCCGAGTCCCGCTGCGCTGAATGCGGCCGCCGCAAGCTTTGCCGCGCTGACGGCAAGGCTCGACTATTTGAGCGCCGAAGACACCGATCTGGTCCGGCGCGCCTATCGCTTTGCCGACGAAGCGCATCTGGGCCAGCTGCGCAACAGCGGCGAGCCGTACATCACGCATCCCATCGCCGTCGCCGCGCAATGCGCCGAGTGGAAGCTCGACGCCCAGGCTTTGATGGCTGCGCTGCTGCATGACGCGATAGAAGACTGCGGTGTTACCAAGTCTGAACTAATCGAGCGCTTCGGCGCACCGGTTGCGGAACTGGTCGACGGATTGACCAAGCTCGACAAGCTGCAATTCAACACGCGCGAAGAAAACCAGGCCGAGTCGTTCCGCAAAATGCTGCTGGCCATGGCGCGCGACGTGCGGGTGATTCTCGTCAAGCTGGCCGATCGCACGCACAACATGCGTACGCTGGCCGATGCCCCGCGCGAAAAATGGGCACGCATCTCCGGCGAAACGCTGGAAATCTACGCGCCGATCGCGTACCGGCTGGGCCTGAACCAGACGTACCGCGAGCTGCAGGAGCTTTCGTTCCGGCACATGAAGCCGTGGCGCTATTCCATTCTTTCCAAGGCCGTGTCGAAAGCACGCGGCCGGCGCCGCGACCTGATCCAGAAAGTCCAGAAGGAAGTCGAGACGGCTTTTGGCGAGGCAAGCATGTCGGTCAGGCTCGCCGGCCGCGAGAAGACGCTCTATTCGATCTACCGGAAGATGGAAGACAAGCACCTGAGCTTTGCGCAGGTGACGGATATCTACGGCTTCCGCCTGATCCTGCCGAACGTGATTTCCTGCTACACCGGGCTGGGCATCCTGCACCAGATGTACAAGCCTTTGCCCGGCAAGTTCAAGGACCACATCGCGATTGCGAAGCTGAACGGTTACCAGTCGCTGCACACGACGCTGGTCGGCCCCGCGAACGTCAACGTCGAATTCCAGCTGCGGACCGAAGCCATGAACGTGGTGGCCGAATCCGGCGTCGCCGCGCACTGGCTGTACAAGGCTGCGGAGCCCAGCACTGCCAGCAGCGACAGGCTGGGAACCAAGTGGCTGCAATCGCTGCTCGACATCCAGGACGAAACCCGCGACGCCGCCGAGTTCTGGGATCACGTGAAGGTCGACCTGTTCCCCGATGCCGTCTACGTCTTCACGCCGAAGAGCCAGATCATGGCCTTGCCACGAGGCGCCACGGTGGTCGACTTTGCGTACGCCATCCACAGCAATATCGGCGATCACACCTCGGCTGCCCGCATCAACGGCGACCAGGTGCCGCTGCGCACCGAGCTCAAGAACGGCGATGTGGTGGAAGTCATCACGGCGCCGGTTTCGACGCCCAATCCGGCGTGGCTCGGCTTTGTGCGCACCGGGCGGGCGCGCTCGAAGATCCGTCACTATCTGAAGACACTGGCGCATGTCGAATCCGAAGGATTGGGCGAAAAGCTGCTGGCTCAGGCACTGCGCGCCGAGGGCCTCGGGAAATTGCCGGCGGACGATGCCGAACACCAGACGCTCTGGGACAAGCTGCTGCGGTTCACCGGCAGCCGCACGCGCGCCGAACTGTTGACCGACATCGGTCTCGGCAAGCGCGTCGCAAGCATCGTGGCCAAGCGCCTGATGGCGCTGCTTGCCGAGCGCGGCGAGAAGCCCGACGCGCTGATGCTCAGCCGCGAGCGATTCACGGCACACGAAACCGTATCGCAAGGCGCCGTGCTGCTCGACGGCAGCGAAAACTCCTCTGTACGCTTCGCGCTGTGTTGCCGGCCGATTCCGGGCGACGGAATCGTCGGTTACCTCGGTCATGGCGAAGGCCTGGTGGTGCATACCGAGCCCTGCGGGGTCGGCCAACGGCTGCGCTACAAGGACAGCGAACGTTTCTTCGCCGTCGAGTGGGCGGACGATCCGGTTCGGTCGTTCGAGACCGGTGTCGTCATCACGGTGCGCAACGACAAGGGTGTTCTGGCACGTGTCGCATCGACGTTGGCCGATGCGGAAGCAGACATCAAACACGTCGAAATGGCTGACGAAACGCCTCAGGATTCGACCGACCTCCGCTTCGTGATTTCAGTACGCGACTTGGCGCACCTCGAAGTCGCGCTCCGCGCCGTTAAAAGAACGCCATCGGTGCTCTCCGCCGCGAGAACCGTGCCGATCGCCTGATTCAGGCGGCCGGCACCGGTGCCGGGTAGCGCACCGACATGACTTCCAGCTCATGCGTGCCGCCGGGAGTGGCCAGCTTGACGACATCGCCCTCGCGCAATTTGAGCAGCGCGCGGGCGATCGGCGAGATCCAGCTGATCTGCGACTGGGCGCTGTCAGCCTCGTCGATGCCGAGAATCGTCACGTCGCGTTCGTCACCGGTCTCGTCGACATAGCGAACCGTAGCGCCGAAGAAGATCTGATCGCTTCCGTGGTGGACCGATGGATCGGTCACCTCCGCGATTTCGAGGCGCTTGGACAGGAAGCGGATGCGGCGGTCAATTTCACGCAAGCGTTTTTTACCGTACAGATAGTCGCCGTTTTCCGACCGGTCGCCGTTCTTGGCCGCCCAGTGAACGGCTTCCACGACCTTCGGACGCTCATCGTCCATCAGCGTCAGCAGTTCGGCGCGCAGACGCGCAAACCCAACCGGCGTCATGTAGTTCTTGCTGCCCGCAGGAATAGGCGGCGCTACACCGTCGAAGCCGTCGTCTTCTTCGGCGTCCGTTTCCTTTGTGAATGCCTTGCTCATCGTCTTCAAACCCCTTCGAACAGGGTCCCGGTCAAGTCGAATACCAGCGAATTCGGCGCGCCTTTCCGAATCAGCCGGATCGACTCGAAAGCCTTTTCTATCGTAGCAAAGCCCATCGGGCTTCTGGCAACCGCCTCGCCCTGCACCATGCGTAGCTCCCAGTACCAGCGCTGGTTGATTTCCTTGAAAACAACAAACTTCATCTTTTGGTCCTGTTACGGCTTCAAGTTACAAAAGTGAACTATTGTTGAACGAAATAGGCGTAGGACGCTGCCCCAGAATTTGCCGAGCGTCGCGCCTACAAGGCAGGTTTTGCCGCAGAGCGGTATCCAGCAGCGCCGGCATGACAGCTAGCGGCATGCCCGATATTTTCCGCAAAGGAAAAAGCCCCGGAACATTGCTGTTCCGGGGCTATCCGTTTGGTGCGGCTGGCAGGAATTGAACCCACGACCCCTTGGTTCGTAGCCAAGTACTCTATCCAACTGAGCTACAGCCGCTGAGCTTTCAAGTATAGCCTGCTTTTCG
>JAQGMX010000426.1 GCA_028292145.1 Variovorax sp. | reverse complement strand
GCGCCGCCGCGCGCGCGGCCGCGGCATCGACGCCGCGGACCAGCGCATGCGATTCGACCAGCTGCGGCGCGATGCGCATCAGCGGATCGAGCGCCAGCGCAGGCTCCTGCGGCAGCAGCGCCAGCGTACGACCCCACAGATGGCGACGCGCGTACAGGTCCTGCGCGCGGCTGCGTGCACCGGCCACGGTCACGGTGCCGCCGGCCCGCAGCGCGCCCGGCAGGTTGCCCATCACCGCCTGTGCCAGCAGTGACTTCCCGGCACCGCTTTCGCCCAGCAGCGTCAGCGCTTCGCCGGCACGCAGGTTGAAGGAGACGTCGCGCAACAGCGCCCGCGTGCCGACATGGACCGACAGCCCTTCGACCGACAGAAGGATCGCATCGCTCGTTGGCTTGTCGCTCATGCGGCCTCCCCGTCGCCGGCCAGCAGCATCATGCCCAGGACCAGCAGCATCAGCAGCGCCACCGGCGCGCCGATCAGCCACGGCGCCTCTTCGTAGTGCGGCAGGTATTCGGTCATCATCAATCCCAGTTCGGCCGTCGGTGGCTGCAGTCCGACGCCGATGAAGCCCAGCGCAGCCAGCGCAAGCACGGCCTGCGCCGCGCTGAAGGCCAGCAATGTGCCCAGCACCGGCGCCAGCGCCGGCAGCAGATGGCGCCGCAGCACATAGGCCGGACCGAAACCCAACAGCCGCGAAGCCTGCACCGCGTCGCCTGCCAGGACCGGCCGGCTCGCGGCACGGGCGACGCGGAAGTACTCGACCCACAGCGAAAGTGATAGACCGACGTAGATCGCCCAATGCCTGCCCGGCGCGATCGCCGCGAAAAGCAGCACCAGCAGCAGGCCCGGCACCGACAGCACCATGTCCGCGAGCATGACCAGCGCGCGCTCGGTGCGCCCCCCGCGCCAGCTCGCCGCAACGCCGAGCAGTACACCCGGCACGGCGGCCGTGACGGCTGCGAGCAGCGCCAGACCGAGCGACAGCCGCGCCGCATGTGCGAGACGCGCGAGCACGTCACGGCCCAGCACATCGGTGCCCAGCCAGTACGCATCGCCGGGCGCCTGCAGGCTGTCGGCCAGTACCTGTCGCGCAGGATCGACGTCGACCAGCAACGGGCCGAGCAGCGAGAACAGCGCAACGAGCGTCAGCACGCCCAGGCCCGCGCGACGGCGCCATGCGGAAAGAGAGGTGCGCGTCATGCCGCACCTCCCATCCGACGGCGCGGATCGAGCGCAAGGCACGCCGCATCGACCAGCAGGTTGAAGACGACGAACATCAGCCCCATGCACAGCGCGGCACCCTGGATCACCGGCACGTCGCGGCCGAAGACCGCATGCACCAGCGCATGGCCGATGCCCGGCCAGGCGAACAGCGTCTCGACGACGAGAGCGCCTTCGACCAGGAACACCGCCTGGATGCCGAGATAGGTCATCACAGGCCCGGCCGCCTGTCGCAATCCGTGACGAAAGAGCGCCTGCGCGTCCGACAAACCCTTGGTCCGCGCGAATTCGTACGACGGCGACAGCGCCGCCTCGCGCATCGCGCCGCGCGTCACCCGCGCCAGCCCGGCCGCCAGACCGAGCCCCAGCGTCAGCGCCGGCAGCACGAGGCTGCCTGCATCGTGGCTTCCGGCGACCGGCAAAGCGCCGAGTTGCACGGCGACCAGCACCATCAGCAGCACGGCCAGGAGGAACGACGGCAAGGCCCGCAACACGACGGCCGCAGCCATCGTGAACCGGTCGACCCAGCCGCCTGCATGCAGCCCCGACCAGATGCCGAGCGGCAAGCCGACCACCGCCGCGATGGTCACCGCCGCGAGCGACAGCCTCAGCGTTTCGCCGAGCGCATGAGCGACTTCGTGCCACACGGGTTCGCCGGAGACCAGCGAAACCCCCAGGTCCAGCCGGACGATCTCGCCCCACCAGTGCAGCAACGCGAGCCACACCGGCCGGTCGAGCCCCAGCTCGGCGCGCACCGCGTCGGCGGCGGCGCTGCTCACCAGGTCGTAGCCATAGCGGCCGGCTGCGATGCGCATCGCCATGTCGCCCGGCAACGCGCGCGCCATGAAGAAGCAGACCGTGCCGACCAGCAACGCGAGCGCGACGATCTGGACGCCGCGGCGCAACAGCAGCCCGGCCCAGGGAGAGCGAGCGGCGTGAACGGTGTGAACAGTCCTCACGCGCGCCACCTCATTGCGGAGAGTCGATAGGAACGCTCGAGCGGATCGATGCTCACGTCGGCCAGACGGTCGCTGACCGCGACCTGCTGCCGGTACCAGGTCACCGGAATCACCGGCAGCCCTTCCTGCAGCGCAGCCGCCACCTGCGCACGCAGCACAGCGGTGCGTTCCGGCGACGGCGTGGTGCGCTGGAGTTCGGTCAGCGCCTGCACCAGACCGTCGTTCTTCCAGCCCATCGCGCCCCAGTCGCCGCCGTTCGCGCCGAAGTCCTGCGCTAGCGTGCCGGTCGGGTCGGGCACGTTCGCATAGCTGCGTGCGGCCAGCGCCAGCTGCAGGCTGCCGTCGCGATGCCCGCGCGGCACATCGCCCGAATTGCCGATGTCCACCTGGACCGCGATGCCTGCTTCGCGCCATTGCGCCTGCAGCGCCGTGGCGATCACCGGCAGTTCGGGTCGGTCGACGAAGGTGCGCAAAGACAGCCGCAACGGCTGGCCGTTGCCGTCGCGCAGGCCGTCTGCCGCGCGCTTCCAGCCGGCCTCGGTCAACAGCCGCATCGCGGCACCGGGGTCATGGGCCAGCGGCGCGAGCGAGGCGTCGTGCCAGTTGCCGAGCGTCGGCGGGAACAATTGCGTCGCGGCCAGTTCGGGATCGCGCAACAACGCCTTGGCGATGCCGGCCCGGTCGATGCAAAGGCTGAGCGCGTGCCGGACCCGCACGTCGGCCAGCGCGGGCAGGCAGGCATTGACCTTGACGATCACCGTGCGCGGCAGCGTGACCGCAGCGATGCGCACCGCGCCGCGCTTGCGCAACCGGGTCAGGCTCACAGGATCGAGCCCGAAGGCCAGATCGGCCTGGCCGCTCTCGGCCATCAGCGCGCGGGTTTCTGCTCGGCTGGCCGAAAGGTAAGCCACTCGCTCGACAACCGGCCGCGGTCCGTCATAGCCCTCGAACAACACTGCCTCGACACGTTGCGGCGGTTCCAGCACAACGACACGGTAAGGCCCGCTGCCGACGATCGCGCGCACCGTGCCGTCGGGCCCGTAGCTCACCGGCGCCAGCACCAGCGTGCTGCTGTGCGCCAGCAAGGCAGGCAGGCCGCTGTACGGCGAGGAAAGACGGATGGTCAATGCGCCCCGGCCCTCGGGCTCGATCGCCACGATCGGCGCCACGCTGAGCAGCGCCGGTGCGGTGCGCGCAGCGCGAAGGCAACGCACCACCGCATCGGCCGTGACCGGCGTGCCGTCATGGAAATGCGCACCCGGTCGCAGCGCGAAACGCCAGACAAGGCCGTCGGGCGAGACGGTCCAGCGCTCGGCAAGGCCCGGCAACGGCGTGCCATCGTCGCGGGCGTCCATCAGCGTCTCGGCGATCTGCATCCGCGTGAAGACATAGCCGCTGCTCGCCGGCGCGAGGCCGCCGATTTCCCAGGGGCCGACGATCTGCAGCGGCGTACGTCTTGCCTGCGCGAAGACAGTCGGCTGCGTCGCCGCGACAACGCCCGCTGCGGCCAGCGAAGCGCGCAATGCGGTCCGCCGCGTGAATTTGGAATCGCTCATCAGAACCTCGCCTGCAGGCCGACCGTGACCGAGCGCGCCGTGCCGGGCGTGACCCATACGCGGCTGTAGGAGCTGGTGTAGTAGGTGCGGTCGGAGACGTTGTCGACGTCCAGCGTGAGACGCAGCATCGGGTTGATGCGCCAGTAGCCGACCAGCTTGGCCGTGGTGTAGGCAGGCAGATCGAACGCGGGCGTGCCAGCGAGCGCCTCCGCCTGCGTGCGGGCCTGGCCGAGCCGCTGCCCGACATGCGTCACGCCGCCGCCGACGCCGTAGCGCTGGCCGTTGGCCAAGGCGTTCTCGTACATCGCCAGCATGCTGCCGTTGACCTTCGGCACGTTGAGCAGGCGGCCGCCGACTTCGAGCGTGTTGTCGCGCGTGATCTCGACGTCGTTGAAGACCAGGCTGGCGTTGACGCGCCAGTTCGTCGTGACCTGCCCGGCCAGATCGAACTCGAGTCCACGGCTGCGTATCTCGCCCGCCGCGACCGAGAAGCCGGCGTTGGCCGGGTCGGCGGTCAGCACGTTGCGCTTGCGGATATCGAACAGCGCGGCAGTCGCGCCCATGCGGCGGTCGACGCTTTCCCACTTGGCACCGAGCTCCAGCGCCTTGCCCGTTTCGGGTGTGAAGCCCTGCGCCGCCACATCGGAGCCGACGTTGGGACGGAAGGAGCGGCCGACGTTGGCATACACGGTCCACTGCGCGTCGGGCAGCCAGCTCAGGCCGATGCGCGGCGACGTCGACGATGGCTCCTGCTCGGCCAGCGCGCCGGTGCGGCGGTTGAGCAGCGACTGGTCGTAGTTATCGGCCCGCAGGCCGGCGATGAGGCGCCACTGCGGCGACAGCTTGATCGCGTCCTGCACGTAGAACGCGGTGTTGCGCTGCTTCTCGCGGGTGTCGGTATTGGCGAGCGGTATCGGTTGCGCCTGTCCGTAGACCGGGTTGTAGATGTTGATGGCGTAGGGCGCAGCCGTCGTCGGATTGGCGCGCAGCATCAGCGTGTCCATGTCGAAGCGGAAGCTCTCGATGCCGAACAGCAGTTCGTGCTCGACCGGCCCGGTCTTCACCACGCCCTGAAGCTCGGCCTGCAGCGCGACGTCGTCGGAGGCGTAATCGCGGTAGCG
>JAQGMX010000053.1 GCA_028292145.1 Variovorax sp. | reverse complement strand
ACGGTGACTTCATGGCGACCCATCCAGAAAGCGCGGGTGATGCGCACCCTGTGCACCGGCGCTTCGTCGGAAAGGCCGGCGAGGCGAACGGCGTCGTAGCCGGGGAAGGCCCGTGCGAGCGTCTTCGGGTCCTCGTCGCTGCCCATGAGGAATTCGCCGGCGGGAACGAGCGCGAAGGCGATGCCGGTCGAATCCGTGAGCGCCGGAACGCGCGATGGTGCGCTGGCACAAGCAGCGAGTGTCGCGCAGATCAGGAGAGTGCAAAAGAAGCGCATAGGGAGGGTCCGGCGCAATCCGCATGCCAGGAAGGGTTTGGCGGTGGCGCCCGAGTCTACGAGCCTGACGCCGAGGGTTTTGCCTAGTCGACCGCTCCGTCATGGCGTCGAAGATGCCAGCTGAACGCTTCAGCCATCACCTCTACGGAGACAGCCAACATGCAGGTTCCCTTCACGGTCAACGGACGCGCCGTCACGGTCGACGCGCCGCCCAACACCTTCCTGGTGCATGCGATCCGCGAGCACCTTCACCTCACCGGAACCCATGTCGGCTGCGACACCGCCCAGTGCGGTGCGTGCACGGTGCATGTCGACGGCCGCGCGATCAAGTCGTGCAATGTGCTGGTGGCGCAAGTGGCTAACAAAGCGATCACCACCATCGAAGGCATCGCCGAGCCCGACGGCACGATGCATCCGATGCAGGCGGCTTTCAAGGAATGCCACGGACTGCAATGCGGCTACTGCACGCCCGGCATGGTGATGAGCGCCATCGACCTGTGCCAGAACCATCCCGGCGCCGACGAGACCGAGATACGCGAACTGCTCGACGGCAACATGTGTCGCTGCACCGGCTATCAAAACATCGTCAAGGCGGTGCAGATGGGCGGTCGGAACATGGTGGCCCCAGCGGCCACCGCCTGAGGAGCACGACATGGGCGCACCCGATTTCGCAAACCTCCCGCACATCGGCGAGGCCGTGCGGCGCAAGGAGGACTACCGCTTCCTCACCGGCGCCGGCCAGTACACCGACGACGTCACGATGCCCGCGCAGAGCCACGCGGTCTTCGTTCGCTCGCCGCACGCGCATGCGGTCGTGCGTAGCGTCGACATTGCTGCAGCGCAAAAGATGCCAGGCGTGATCGGCATCTTCAGCGGCAAGGACATCGAGGGAAAGATGGGCGGGCTGCCCTGCGGCTGGCTGATCCACAATCCGGACGGCACGTCGATGAAGGAGCCGATGCATCCGATCTTCGCGATCCACAAGGTGCGCTACGTCGGCGACCATGTCGCGATGGTCGTCGCCGAGACGGTGGAGCAGGCAAAGAACGCAGCCGAAGCGGTGATGGTCGATTACGAAACGCTGCAGCCGCTGGTCAGCGTCGCGGATGCGGCGAAGAAGCAGGGCAGCGTCACCATCCATGACGAGGCGCCCGACAACCAGTGCTACAAGTGGACGCTCGGCGACAAGGCCGGCGTCGAAGCGGCTTTTGCGAATGCTGCACACGTCACGAAGCTCGATCTGGTCAACAACCGGTTGATCCCGAACCCGATCGAGCCGCGCGTCGCCATCGGCAACTACAGCCGCGCGACCGAGGAATACACGCTCTACGTCTCGAACCAAAACCCGCACGTCGAGCGGCTGCTGCTCACTGCCTTCGTGCTGAACCTGCCGGAGCACAAGGTGCGCGTGATCGCGCCGGACGTAGGCGGCGGTTTCGGTTCCAAGATCTATCTCTATGCCGAAGACGTTGCGCTGACCTGGGCAGCCAAGCAGCTCAACCGCAGCATCAAGTGGACGGGCGAGCGTTCCGAATGCTTCCTGTCGGACGCGCATGGCCGCGATCACGTGAGCCATGCCGAGATGGCGATGGATGCGGACGGCAAGTTCCTCGCGATGCGCGTCCACACCGACGCCAATCTCGGCGCGTACCTGTCGACCTTCTCGACCGCCATCCCGACCATCCTCTACGCCACGCTGCTCGCCGGCCAGTACGCGACGCCGCAGATCTACGTCGAGGTCGATGCCTGGTTCACCAACACGGCGCCGGTCGATGCCTACCGCGGCGCGGGTCGGCCCGAAGCGACGTACCTGGTGGAGCGGCTGGTGTCGCGCTGTGCCTGGGAGATGAACCTGGCGCAGGACGAAATCCGCCGCCGCAACTTCATCAGCAGCTTCCCGTACCAGACGCCGGTCGCGCTGCAGTACGACACCGGCGATTTCCCGGCGCTGCTGGCGCGTGCGAACGAGCTGGCCGATGTCGCCGGCATCGAAGCGCGCAAGGCCGAGAGCGCGAAGAACGGCAAGCTGCGCGGCATCGGCTATTCAAGCTACATCGAGGCTTGCGGGCTGGCGCCGTCGAACGTCGCCGGAGCGCTCGGTGCGCGTGCGGGGCTGTTCGAAGCCGGCGAGGTGCGCGTGCATCCGACCGGCAGCGTGACGGTCTTCACCGGTTCGCACAGCCACGGGCAGGGCCACGAGACGACCTTCGCGCAGGTCGTCGCGGCACGTCTGGGCATCGCAGTGGAAGCGGTCGACATCGTTCACGGCGACACCGGTCGCATCCCTTTCGGCATGGGCACCTACGGCTCTCGTTCGATCTCGGTCGGCGGCGCGGCGATCATGCGGGCGCTCGACAAGATCGAAACCAAGGCCAAGAAGATCGCGGCGCATCTGATGGAGGCGAGCGATGCCGATATCGAATTCGCGAACGGCGAATTCACCGTCAAGGGTACCGACAAGAAGATCCCGTTCGGCCAGGTCGCGCTGACGGCGTATGTGCCGCACAACTACCCGCTCGACAAGCTGGAGCCGGGGCTCAACGAAACGGCCTTCTACGACCCGACCAACTTCACCTATCCGGCGGGAACCTACATCTGCGAGGTGGAAATCGACCGCGAGACCGGCGAAGTGACAGTCGATCGCTTCACCGCTGTCGACGACTTCGGCACCATCATCAATCCGATGATCGTCGAGGGCCAGGTGCATGGCGGGCTGGTGCAGGGCATCGGCCAGGCGCTGATGGAGAACTGCGTCTACGACAACGAAACCGGCCAGCTGCTCACCGGCAGTTTCATGGACTACGCGATGCCGCGCGCCGCCGACATGCCCAACTTCACGCTCGACACGCTGTGCACGCCGTGCACGCACAACCCGCTCGGCACCAAGGGCTGCGGCGAGGCCGGCGCCATCGGTTCGCCGCCGGCCGTCATCAACGCGGTGCTCGACGCGCTGGCGCCGCTCGGCGTCAAGGACTTCGACATGCCCGCGTCGCCGCACCGCGTCTGGGAGGCGATGCAGAAGGGTGCGCGCGACCGCGTAAGTCCGATGCAAGAGCCGCAGACGCCGTCGCTCGCCGGCACCACCCAGGGCCGTCCGGCCGTTTGACCTTCGAAGCCTGAAAGAGACATCGCAATGTACCCCTTCACCCTCGAACGTCCGGCCAGCGTGGCCGATGCCGTCCAGCTGGCAGGCGCCGGCGGCAAACCGCTGGCTGGCGGCCAGACGCTGCTCGCGTCCATGAAATTGCGGCTTTCGGCACCAGAACAACTGGTCGACCTGGCGGGCATACCTGAACTCACCGGCATCAGCCGAGAAGGCGACGCCTTCACCATCGGCGCGATGGCGCGGCATCTGGAAGTCGCCAACCATGCGGACATCCGCCTGGCCTATCCCGCGCTGGCCGATCTCGCATCGCGCATCGGCGACCGGCAGGTGCGCGCGATGGGCACGCTCGGCGGCTCGGTCGCGAACAACGACCCTGCCGCCTGCTATCCCAGCGCGGTGCTCGGCTCCGGCGCCACCGTCATCACCGACCGGCGCGAGATTGCCGCCGACGATTTCTTCCTCGGCCTTTTCACGACCGCGCTGGAGGAAGGCGAACTCATCGTCGCCATCCGTTTCCCGATTCCCAAGCGCGCGCATTACGAAAAGCTGCGCCAAAAGGCGTCGCACTTCCCGCTGGTCGGCGTGTTCGTCGCGCAGTACGACGACGGCGTGCGCGTCGCGATCACCGGTGCCGGGAACGGCGTGTTCCGGCACGCGGGGCTGGAGGCGGCGCTGAACAGCAGCTTCACGCCCGAGTCGGCTGCCGCCGTCGCCATCGATTCCCAGGACCTCAACAGCGACCTGCACGCGTCCGCACCGTACCGCGCCAACCTGATCGGCGTGCTCACGCAACGCGCCGTGCGGCAGGCGCTCGGCTGATCGGCGCGGATGGCTTTTGCTTCCATCAATGCGGTCGTCGCCGGCCTTCAACAAGCGGGCTACTACGCCGACCGCCGGCTCGCAACCGCCGTTTTCCTGGCGCTGAAACTGCAGCGCCCGCTGTTGCTGGAAGGCGAGCCCGGCGTTGGCAAGACCGAACTGGCCAAGGCTCTGGCGACTGCGCTGCAGCGGGATCTGCTTCGGCTGCAGTGCTACGACGGACTCGAGCAGCGCGAGGCGCTCTACGAGTGGAATTACGCCGCGCAGCTGCTGCATATGCGTGCCGCCGAAGCCGCTGGTGCGTCGAGCGATATCGAGTCCGAGGTTTACCAGCCGCGCTACCTGATCCGCCGCCCGTTGCTGCAGGCGCTGCAGGCGCCGCCGCCCGGTGCCGTGCTGCTGATCGACGAAGTCGACCGCGCCGACGAGCCCTTCGAGGCCTTCCTGCTGGAATACCTGGGCGAATACCAAGTCAGCATCCCCGAACTCGGCACCGTGCGCGCCGCATCGCCACCGGTCACCATCCTCACCAGCAACCGCACGCGCGATCTCAGTGATGCGGTGAAGCGGCGCTGCCTCTATCACTGGCTCGATCATCCCGAGCGCGACCGCGAACTCGCCATCGTCCGCGCGCAGGTACCGCAGGCCGGCGAAGCGCTGTCGCAACAGGTCGCCGATGTCGTAGCGCGACTGCGCAGCGTGCCGTTCGCGGATGCGTTCCAGCGCGCGCCGGGCATCGCCGAAAGCGTCGAATGGGCGCGGGCGCTGGTCGCGCTCGACACGCTCGTGCTCGACCCTGAGGTCATCGCCG
>JAQGMX010000356.1 GCA_028292145.1 Variovorax sp. | reverse complement strand
GCGACAGGTCGCCTGCTTCGTAGCGCTGCATGTCCTTCACGTTGCCGCCGGAACTGAACACCGGGCCTTCGCCGGTCAGCACGACGACGCGGATGCCGGGGTCGCGCGCGATGCCGGCGCAAGCCTGCACGAACTCCTCGACGGCGGTATTGCCGGTGAGCGCATTGCGGGTGGCGGGCTGGCTCATGGTGAGCGTGAGGACAGCGCCGTCGCGCTCCGATTTCAGGAAGTCTTGCATCGTCGGGTTCTTTCGGTTCCTTGGGTTCTTCGGATGTGTGCCGTTCAGGCAATGTCGGTGGTGGTGCGGATCAGGTCCAGCGCGAGGCTGCCGCGCGCATCGAGCAGCGCGTTGCCCAGCACGTCGTGCCAGTACGACTCGGAGCCGCCGACCTGCCGCCAAGCATGCAGGCGCCGTGTGAAGAGTTGCAGGTCGAACTCCTCGGTGAAGCCGATGGCGCCGTGGATCGAATGGCTCAGCGACGCGACCTCCAGTGCCGCCTCGCCGGTGCGCGCCTTCGCGACCGCCACCCGCAACAGGTCGGGCTGCCAGCCGTCGGCGCGGCATCCGATCTGCGCGGCCATGCGCGCGGCGAAAACATGCTCGGAGATCACGGCCAGCTGATGCTGGATCGCCTGGAACTTTCCGATCGGCCTTCCGAACTGGTTGCGGTCGTTGGCGTACTGCAGTGTGCGGTCGAACACTGCCATCAACGCGCCGGAAAGCTGCGCTGCGGCAAGGCAGGCTTGATAAAGACGCACGTTGAAAGCGACCGGCAGAGACAGCGCTTCTTCGCGCGCAGCGGTATTCCATACGAGCGTTGCATCGAGCACGAAGACAGCATCGGACATCGTCGCCGAGCCCGTCGGCAGCAGCACGCAGCCGTCTGCCTGCGCGGCGAGGACCCAGTCGGCGGTGCGACCGCAGGCCACGCGTTCGCAGACGGCATTCCGGTCGTCCTGCGGCAGCAGCCTGCCTAGCGCGATGCTGCCCTGCGGCGGCTTCACGTCGGCAGCCGCCAGGAGTGCGCGCGCGACCATCGTCTCGGCCAGCGGCACCGGCAGCGCGAAGCTTCCGCACAGCTCGAACAACGGAAAGGCGTCGGCCAGCGAAAGTCCGGCGCCGCCCTGGGATTCGGGCAACAGCGCATCCGCGAAACCGGAGCTTTCCAGCGCATCCCAGAGTGAGCTTGCCGGCCCTCCGGCTTCGATGTCGCGCACATGCCGCAGCGTGCACTGGTCGTTCAACAGGTCGCGCAGCGCGTCGGTGAATTGATCTGTGGTGTCGTTCATGGGTGTCTCCTTCAGCGCAGGCCGAGTCCGCGCGCGATCATTCCGCGCAGGATGTCGCGCGTACCGCCGCGCAGCGAATACGAGGGCGCGACCTGCGTCACGTAGTCGAGCGTGCGCAGAAGTTCGAGCGCAATTTCGGCGCCGTCGCGCGCATACAGATCGTCGGCGATGGCCGCCGGAATCAGTTGCTCGACGCCGGTGCCGAGGTCCTTCACCAGTGCAGCCTCGACCACCGGGCTTTCGCCGGCCGCGACTTTCTGCGTCACGGCCAGCGACATCGCGCGCAGCGGCGCGAGCTGGCTCAGCACCTTTCCGGCGAGCCGCACGGATGCGGGCGTGCGGCCGGCATCCGTGCGAACGAACGCCAGCCATTCGTCGAACAACACGATGCTGGAAAACAGCCGCTCCGGGCCGCTGCGCTCGAAGGCGAGTTCGGCCGTCACCTGCTCCCAGCCCTTGCCTTCCTCGCCGATGAGCGCATCGTCCCCCAGCTTCACGTTGTCGAAGAACACTTCGCAGAAATGCGCATCGCCCGACGAATCGGCGATGGGTCGCACCTTCACGCCCGGCAGCGACAGGTCGACGATGACCTGCGACAGACCTTTCTGCCGATCCTGCGCGTCACCCGAGGTGCGGACCAGCGCGATCATGAACTGGCAGTGGTGCGCGTTGGTGGTCCAGATCTTCTGGCCGTTCAGCGTCCAGCCCTCGTCGGTCTTGACGGCCCGCGTGCGCACGCTGGCCAGATCGGAGCCGGCATTCGGTTCGCTCATGCCGATACAGAAGAACGATTCGCCGCGGCAGATCGGCGGCAGGTAGAAGCGCTTCTGTTCATCGGTGCCGTACTTGAGGATGAGCGGCCCGCTCTGGCGGTCGGCGATCCAGTGCGAACCGACCGGCGCGCCGAAATTCAGGAACTCCTCGACCAGCACGTAGCGCGCGAAAGCGCTGCGCCCGCCGCCTCCGTATTCCTTCGGCAAGGTGATGCCGATCCAGCCGCGTCGGCCGAGTTCGCGGCTGAATTCGGTGTCGTAGCCGGACCACGACTTGGCGCGCACATGCGCGGGCACCTTCGCCAGCGCCACCGACAAAAACGCCCGGACCGGCGCGCGCAGCGCCTCGTCCTCGGGCGGGATGGCTGTCATCGACAGCGAATTCAAGGCACTCATTCCACGACTCCTTTTTCCTTCAGATCCAAGATCTCTTCTGCCGACATGCCGAGCCAACCCGCCAGCACCTGACCCGTGTCCTGCCCGAGCAGCGGCGGTGCGCGGCGGTATTGCACCGGCGTCCGCGACAGGCGCAGCGGGCTTGCAACCAGCGGTATGTCGCCGCCGGCCGGATGTGTCATGCGAATCTGCGTTTCCCGCGACTTCACCTGCGGATCGTCGAAGACCTGCGCAATGGTGTTGATCGGCCCGCAGGGCACGCCGACGCGCTCGAACAGCGCGACCCAGTCCTGTGTCGTGCGCTTCGACGTGATCTCGCGCATCAGCCCGATCAGCGTCGCGCGGTGGGCGATGCGGTCGGCATTGGTCCGAAATCGCGGATCGTCGGCCCACTCGCCGCGCTCGACCGCGCGGCAGAAATTGCCGAACTGCCCGTCGTTGCCGATCGCCAGGATCATGAAGCCGTCCGCCGTCGGAAAGTCCTGGTACGGCACGGTGTTCGGATGCGCGTTGCCCATGCGCTTCGGCGCTCCGCCGTAGAGATGGTTCATGCCCTGGTTGGCAAGGCATGCGACCTGAACGTCGAGCAGCGCCAGGTCGATGTGCTGGCCGATACCGGTCAGGTCGCGCGACTGCAGCGCGGCCAGGATGGCGGTGCTCGCGTAGAGCCCGGTCAGGATGTCCGTCAGCGCGACGCCGACCTTCATCGGCCCCGCGCCCTCCTCGCCGTCGGCGCGACCGGTAATGCTCATCAGTCCGCCCATGCCCTGCATCAGAAAGTCGTAGCCGGCGCGTTCGGCATACGGACCGGTCTGGCCGAACCCGGTGATGGAACAGTAGACGAGCCGCGGATTCACCGCCTGCAGCGACGAGAAATCGAGCCCGTAGTGCGCCAGGCTGCCGACCTTGAAATTTTCGATGACCACGTCGCAGCGCTTCGCCAGGTCGCGCACCAGCGCCTGCCCGGCCGGCTGCGTGAAGTCGATCGCGACCGACTGCTTGTTGCGGTTCGCGCAGAGGAAATACGCCGAGTCGCGCGTGTCGTTGCCGTCCTCGTCCTTCAGGAACGGCGGGCCCCAGCGGCGCGTGTCGTCGCCGCTGCCGGGTCGCTCGACCTTGATGACCTCGGCGCCGAGGTCGCCGAGCGTCTGGCTGGCCCATGGGCCCGCAAGCACGCGCGAGAGGTCGAGCACCCGGATGTGTGACAGCGCGCCGGTCGTCATTGCTGCTCGACGTTCGCCTTGACCGCGATGCGCTTCCAAAGCTGGATTTCCGCGGCCTGAAAGCTGCGCATCTCCTCCGGGCCACCCTGCATCACTTCGGCGCCGATGCGCTCGTAGAACTCGCGCGTCTCGGGCATCTTCTCGATGCGTGTCAGCAGCGTGGCAAGCTTGTCGGTCTCGGCTTTCGGCGTCTTCGACGACACCATCGCGCCGACCCAGGTGTAGGCCGTGAAGCCCGGCAGGCCGGCCTCCGAAGCTGTCGGCACCGAAGGCATCGCCGGCACGCGCTTGTCGGCGGCGACGGCCAGCGCATGCACCTTGCCGGCCTTCGCGAGTTCCTGCACGCTGGTGATCTCGGCGAAGGCCATGTTCACCGTTCCCGCGACCACCGCGATGGCGGCTTCGCCCGCGCCCTTGAACGGCACATGGTGGGTCTGCACCTTGGCCGCGTCGTTGAAGAGCTCCGCCATCAGCTGGTAGCCGGCGGAACCGGCGCCGTAGTTAAGCGCATCGGGCTTCGCCTTTGCTCCCGCGACCAGCTCGGTCAGGGTCTTGTATTCTGACGCGGCAGGCACGATCAGCAGCGCCGGCGATCGCATCATCATCGTCAGCGGCGCGAGGTCGGTCACCGGGTCGTAGGGCAGCGATTTGAACAACGCGACGTTGACCGCCAGCGTCGAGTTGCTGCCGACGAACACGGTGTAGCCATCGGCAGGCGCGGTCAGCACCGTCTTCACCGCGATGAATCCGTTCGCGCCGGGCTTGTTCTCGACCACCACCGGCTGGCCGGTGAGTTCCTGCAGCTTGCGGCCGAAGTAGCGCGCCGACGTGTCGGTGCCGCTGCCGGGCGGGAACGGCACGACAAAGCGGATCGGCTTGGAAGGGAAATCGTCGGCTGCCGCGACCGGTGCGGCAGCGACGACGAAAAGCGCGGCGACCAGCGGTGCGGGTGCGAGTGCGAGTGCGCGTGCAAAAGAAAAGAGTTTGCGGATGAATGGCATGTCGATCTCCTGCGGTTCAATCCAGCGTCACGCCGGTGGCCTTGACGACGCCGGCCCAGCGCTTGAGCTCTTTCTGCACGTAAGCGCCGTACGCTGCCGGCGTCGAACCCAGCGGCTCCGCGCCCTGCAGCGCCAGCCGCTCGCGTACGGCCGTGCTGTTCAGCGCCTTGACGATCTCGGCGTTGAGCCGCGTGACGACCGCCGCTGGCGTCCCGGCCGGCGCCATGACGCCCTGCCACGCGCCAACTTCGAAACCGGGCATGCCGGATTCGGCCAGCGTTGGCACATCGGGGAACAGCGCCATGCGCTTGCCGGTGGTCACAGCCAGCATCTTCAGCCGCTTGTCGCGCACGAAGGGCATGACCGAATTGACCGTGTCGGTCATGAACTGGATCTGCCCGCCGACCAGGTCGACGTCGGCCGGCGCGCTGCCCTTGTACGGCACATGCGTCGCCTCGATGCCGTTGGCCTGCACGAACTGGAACGCGCCGAGATGCGTCACGTTGCCGTTGCCGGCCGAGCCGTAGGAAAGCTTGCCGGGATTCGCCTTGGCATAGGCGATGAACTCGCCGACCGTGTTCACCGGCACCGACGGATTGACCACCAGCCCCAGCGGCACCACAGCGACCGACGCGACGGGCGCGAAGTCTTTCGACACGTCGTAGGGCACGTTCTTGTAGAGCGACGGGCTCAGCGTGATCGACGAGGTGTTGTAGAGGATGGTGTAGCCGTCGGCCGGCGCTTTGGCGACGTAGTTGGCGCCGATGTTGCCGTTGGCGCCGCCCCGGTTGTCGACCAGCACCGGCTGACCCAACTGCTCGCCGAGCGTCTGCGCGAGCACCCGGGCGATGAGATCGGTCGGCCCGCCGGGCGGGAACGGCACGACCATCGTGACAGGCTTGGTCGGATAGGCGCCAGGCGGCGCTGCGGCTCCCTGGGCAAATGCAGCCGATGCCGCAAGTGCGGTCAGCGCGACGGCTGCGTGGGTGAAAAAGCGGCGCTGGGCGATGAATGGCATGTGTCTTGTCTCCGTTGATTTTTTTTATCCGCGTCCTGCAAGGAGCCGGCGTGCGTCGTAGGTCATCACGCAAGCCCCGTGCTGGTTGAAAACCTCGATGCGCGAATCGACGACGGCGCGGCCGCCCTTCGATGTCGGGCGGATGCCGGTGACCTCGACCGTCGCCTCGATGCGGTCCCCGACACGCACCGGCGCATGGATCTTCTGGACCAGTTCGAGCATCGCCAGCCCGGTGCCCTGGATCATGGTTTGCAGGATGAAGCCCTCGATCAGCGTGTACGTGAGCGCGGCCGGAACCGGGCGGCCGGCGATGGCGCTGCCTTCGTAGCCGTCTTCGATGAAGATCGCTTCCAGCATGCCGGTCACGCCGATGAAGTTGACCAGATCGGTTTCGGTGATGGAGCGGCGGAAGGTGCGCATGCGCTGGCCGACCGCGAGGTCCTGCCAGACGAAGCCCTGGCCGAGGCGCGGCAACGCGTCGTCCTGCGCGGAAAGGGTGGGCAGCATCATGAGGTCTCCTTCGCGGCGCGCGCCGCACCGGCTGCGATCAGCGCTTCGACCTGCACCGCCGGCAGTCCGGCCGCCAGCAACGCCTGTCGCGTGTGTTCGCCGAGCCGTGGCGGCATCCGGACATCGGGCCGCACGCCGTCGAACTTCACGGAGACGCCGGGAAAGCGCAGCGTGCCCATCTGCGGATCG
>JAQGMX010000331.1 GCA_028292145.1 Variovorax sp. | reverse complement strand
GCGCCGAGATCGCCCAGGGCGGCATTCGAAGGGCTGTCGGTGGGTTGTCGCGGATCGGTCATGGGGGAATTGTGAGGTATCGGGATGGGCGGCGCGGGATACTCGAACGATGAAATTGCCGACCGTCATCGTGCTTGCTTCCGGTCGGGGAGAGCGTTTCAGGGCGTCGGGAGGCACCGTGCACAAGCTGGATGCGCTCATCGCCGGACGCTCGGTGCGGGAACGCACGCTCGACGCCGTCCGGGCCAGCGGCCTGCCTTGGCATATGGAAGTCGCGGGTCATCCGGGAATGGGCGATTCGATCTCGGCTGCGGTTACTGCGACGCCCGATGCGCACGGTTGGCTGATCCTGCCTGCCGATCTGCCGCTCACCACCGCTGCCACGTTGCAACGCGTCGCTGCAGCGCTTGCAGAAGCAGGAGGCGAATGGAAGGCCGTGCAGCCTGCCTGTCGCGGCATCAGAGGTCATCCGGTCGGATTTGCTGCGTCAAGCGGTGGCGCATTGAAAGCGCTCGGCGGCGAAAAAGGCGCCGGCGCCATTCTCAAGACGTTGCGTGCCGAGGGCGCGGTCTGCGAGCTCGAAACCGACGACATCGGCGTCATCACCGACATCGACACGCTCGCCGACCTCGCCGCAGCCGAAGCGCTCTGGATCAGCTCTTCGCGATGACGACGCAGGCGATGCGCGGACCGGAGTTGCCGGACGGCTGCGACACCAGATCGTCGCGGTCGCGGTGAACGACCAGCGCGCGGCCGATCACGTTGTTCGCTGCGCCGTCGGTGAGCGAAATCGAGTGGGCATCGACCTGGAAGCGAGCGACGCCGCTGGAATCCGCAACCAGGCTCGGTAGTTCGCCGGCATGGCTGCCGGGCGTGCCGTACTTGCCGTGGGTGCCGCCGGCCGGGTTGAAGTGACCGCCTGCGGCTTCGCCGTTGTTGCCGCAGTCGCCTTTTTCGTGGATGTGGAAGCCGTGCTCGCTGCCCGGAACCAGCCCGCGGACTTGACCGGCTACGCGCACGCCGTGTTCCAGCGGAACGAAGGTCACCGTGCCCGTCGTCGGGTTCGGCGTGATGGCGCCGGTCGGGGCGAGCATCGCCTTGGCGCCCGGTGCGGAACCGCTGCCCATGCGCATGCCGGAGCCGGTGCCCGAACCTGCGCAAGCGCCCAGCAGCAGTGCTAGTGCGGCGGGTGCGGCCAGGCGGGCCGCGCGAGATGTGATCTGGATCATGATTTGTTCTCCTCTGGGGGTGGCTGCGCGACGGAATCCGAACCGTCATGCTGATGCATGTTTAACACCGGTCTTGCCGGCGTTTCGTCGGCCAACACCTCCAATGCGGGAGCCGACGCCCGATCGCGCTCGGCGAGGCGCATCAGCCGCCCGAGCGCACGGTCATGAATGCCGTGGCGCTGCAATTCCTCGAAAGTCAGCCTTGCATAGTCGATCGACGTGCCGTATCGCCCGGTTGCGCTGTCGAAAATCTCGCAATAGCGGTCGTCGGTCAGCACGCCGGTGAAGTTCGGACTCCTTCGCGACAGCGTGAATGCCAGCGCCCGCACGCGCCCGCCCGGCGTCACGCAGTCGAGCCATCGCGGGTCGTAGACGCCGGTCGGCATCTCGCGCAGCCACAATCGGCCCAGCGTTTCGAGCCCGACCGCGGCCGGCACGCGAAAAACCATTCCCTGGCAGCTGCCGCCCGAGAGCAGGCCGAACACCAGTCCCGGGTTCTGCGGCGTGCCGCGGTTGACGCGGCTCCACATCTTGAGCGCGCGGTGCCAGCCGTGCACGCGCGCCGGCCGGCTCTCGACGGCATCGAATTCCTGGCGCCAGATCAGCGATCCGTAGCCGAAAAGCCAGAGATCGTCGCGACCGCCCCATTCGTCGATGGTGCGATCGAGCATGGGTTGCGGGTCCCGGGCCCCTACAATTTCGCGGTTATGGCTCACCCACCCATTATTTACCGCCCCCTTTCCAGTTCAAATTCTTACGGAGATCATCGGATGTCATCCAGCAACGACGAAGACAGTCAGCAACGCTTCGCCCTCGGATTCCTTTTCGCCATCATTGCGCTGGTGGTTTTCACCGTCGTCGGTGTGGCTGTGTACAAGTACGGCATGGCCAGGACGGCGCCGCCGGTCGCTGCAGCGGCAGCCGGCCCGGTGGTGGTCGCGGGCGGCGTTCCGGTGACGCCGGGCGTTCCGGGCGTGACCGTGACGACCGAAACCGTCTCCGTCGTGATTCCCGAAGGCGCCAGCATCAGCGTGGCCAACGGCGTCGTGAATTTCTACTTCGCGACCGGCAGCGCCGATCTCGCACCCGGCGCTGCCGAAGCGCTGGCGACGGTCATCAAGGGCGTCGAGGGTGGTCGGCGGGCCCAGGTTTCCGGATTCCACGACACCACCGGCGATCCCGCCATCAACGAAGAGTTGGCAAAGCTGCGCGCGCAGACCGTGCGCGATGTGCTGATCGGCCTCGGAACGCCCGCCGCGAAGGTGGATCTGCAGAAGCCGGCCGTGAGCACCGGCAGCGGCAGCGATGCGCAGGCGCGTCGCGTCGAAGTGAAGTTGCTCGACTGAGCGCGGCAATTTCCAGCGGAACGAAGCCCGGCACGACCGGGCTTTTTCTTGGCTTGAAATCCGGATTTCGCGTTCCTATACTTCTGCCTGACCCATGCGGGCCATTCGCTCAAGCACTTTCTCAAGCATCTCAGAAAGGAGTTTCGATCATGAATTCGCAATCCCCGACGCCCTCGACCAGGTCGACCGCAGGCATCCGCTGCATGACGGAGCGGCAGACGGACGCCTATCTCATGGCGCGCGACATCGTCCGGCGCGTGCAGCGGAGCACTTCGCTGCTGGTCGGCGCACTACCTCCGCCCACGGCATCGGGCCGCAACCGCGGCCGCGGGCAGGGTGGCCGTCAGACGAGCCATTGACGCCCCCTCACCGTCCGGACGGCAAAACGCCCGGACGGTGCCGGGCGTTTCGCTTTGTCAACCTGCGGTCACGGCGATCCGGCGCGGCTGCGCATGCGCCTGCTTCGGAATCCGCAGCGTCAGCACGCCGTCCTTCAGGTTGGCCTCGATGCGCGTCGTGTCGAGTTCGCGGCTCAGCGTGAAGCTGCGGCGATAGCGGGGCACGCGCAATTCGGCGTAGATCGCCTCGAGGCCGTCTGGCGTGTTCGGCCGTACGCCGCCCTCGATCCATAGCGCTTCGCCCTCGACCTTCAACTCCAGTTCCTCCTTCGACACGCCCGGCATGTCGGCGAGCAGCGTGATGCCCGATGCGTCCTCGAACACGTCGACGCTCGGAACAACGGCGCGTTGCTGCTCCTTCTCAGCGGAACGGTTCGAGGCGGACGAGGCTGTGGTCATTTGCTGGTTGTCGCTCATGATGATTTCTCCTTCGATACGTTGCGCGTGACCGTCACTGCACGGTGATGCGCCGGGGTTGAGGCGATTCGCGGCGGGCGATGCTGATCTGCAGCACGCCGTCGCGGTACGACGCGTTCACATGGGCCGGGTCGATGTCGTCCGGCAGGGCGACGGTGCGGGCGAATCCGCCCGATCCGCGTTCCCGGCTGTAGACGTGCACCTTCCCGTTCAGCTTCGGATCGCTTTCCGGGATGCCGGACGGGCGCTCGCCCGCGATACGCAGCACGCCGCGGTCCAGGCTGACGTCGATCTTCGAGGCGTCCAGGCCAGGCGCGAAGGCGTAGACCTCGACGCTGGTGGGCGTGCGCCCCACATTGATGGCCGGCAACGTACCGGGCGTGACCGAGCGGATGCTGCTGGGAAGGCCGCCGACGTCAAAGACGTCGTCCAGTTCGCGGCGCAGCTTCTCGAACTGACCGAACAAAGTGCTCGGGTGATTCAACAACGATGCATACATGCGATGTCCTCCGATGAGTTGAAAAACACCGGCGGCAGCGCTGTTGCCGCCGGCTCGATGATCGAAATAGAGGCTGCCGAAACGGTTTCAAGAGGCGGCGTCGATGACCGGACCATGGGTCGCTTGTTACCATCAGGCTCCGAGCCGGGCCGCGCGGCGGCACATCGGCACCTAGGCAGAGCGACAGGACCCATGACCCCACATTCGACAGTCCGCGAAGTCACCGAGCGCATCCGCGAGCGCAGCCGCAACACACGCGGTCTCTACCTGCAACGCATGGCCGAGATCGCGAAACGCGACCGGGGCTCCGACCGCATGGGCTGCGCGAACGTCGCGCATGCCGTGGCCGGCATTCCGGCCAACGACAAGTTGCGCATCGTCGCCGAGCGCGCGCCCAACATCGGCATCGTCACCGCGTACAACGACATGCTCTCGGCCCACCAGCCATACCAGGGCTATCCGGACATCATCAAGCACGAGGCACGACGCCTCGGCGCCACGGCGCAGGTCGCGGGCGGCGTGCCGGCGATGTGCGACGGCGTCACGCAGGGCACGCCCGGCATGGAGCTCAGCCTGTTCAGCCGCGACGTGATCGCGATGGGCACCGCCATCGCGCTGACCCACGACATGTTCGACGCGGCGCTGATGCTCG
>JAQGMX010000259.1 GCA_028292145.1 Variovorax sp. | reverse complement strand
AAGGCGACCACGCAGACGATCACCAGCGGCGCCAGCATGAAGGCGATGACCAGCGCGTTGAACGCGAGGGCGAGAGGTCCGTTCTTGCTCATGGCATCAACCCAGTGACTTCTTGTAGCGGCCTTCGACCAGCCGGTTGTAGCTCAGCATCACGACCAGATTCGCCACCAGCAGCACCAGCGCGATCGCGGCGCCGAGCGGCCAGTTGAGTTCGTGGAGGTATTCGTCGTAGACGATGGTCGCGACCATCTTCAGCCGCCGTCCGCCGAGCAGGCCGGGAATGGCGAAAGAACTCGCCGAGAGGCCGAACACGATCAGGCTGCCCGACAGGATGCCCGGCATCACCTGCGGCAGAACGATGCGGCGCAGCGTCGTGAAGTGCGAGGCGCGCAGCGAGAGCGCCGCGTTCTCGACGCCCGGGTCCAGCTTCTGCAGCGACGTCCAGACCGGGATCACCATGAAAGGCAGCATCACGTGCACCAGCGCGATGATCACCGCCGTTTCGGTGTACAGAATCTTCACCGGCCCGATGCCGACCAGCCCCAACATCCCGTTGACCAGCCCCTCTGGGCCTAGAAGCATGCTCCAGCCGAAAGCGCGCACGACCACCGACACCAGCAGCGGCGCCAGCACCACCAGCAACAGCATCGAGCGCCACGGATTGCCCATGCGGCTCAGCACATACGCCTCCGGCGCGCCGATGAGCACGCAGATCACCGCGACCAGCCCCGAAATCCAGAAGGTGCGCCAGAAAATGCCGAGGTAGTAGCTGTCGGTGAAGACGTGCGTGTAGTGTTCCAGCGTGAATTCGCCCGACTTCGGCCCGGTGACGGGGTCGTAGACGTTGAAAGACAGCACGGCGGTCAGCAGCAGCGGCACCAGCAGCAGCGCGACGAAAAGCAGCAGCGCAGGGCCGGACAGAAACCACGGCGTCGCCTTGCTGGCCGAACCTGAAGTCGCCTGGCTCACGACACCGCTCCCGCTGCCAGAACGTCCGCGACCGTCGCGCTTTCGTCGGCGGGCAGCAGGCGCGTGCAATGGTCCGGCCAGTCGATGGCGGTGCGCGCGCCCTCCTCCAGCGCCGGACGGCCGTCGTTCGGCGTCAGCACCATCAGATCGCCGACCGAGGTCACGACGCGGTACAGCCACTGGCTGCCGAGGAAGAAGCGCTCGCCGACCTCGCCGTCGATGCGGCCGCTGCCGGTCGCGCAGAGTTGCATTTTCTCGGGCCGCACGCTCAACAGCACGGCTGCGCCGGGGCGGAAGCCGGCGTTGTCGACATCGACCGTCAGCGAGCCGATCTGCACCGACTGCTTCGCGCCCAACCCGGCGATGCGACCGTCAAGAAGATTGGCCTTGCCGACGAAGGTCGAGATGAAGCGCGTGCGCGGATGTTCATAAACGCGATGCGGATGATCGATCTGCGTCGCGCGACCGCCTTCCATCACCACCACGCGGTCGCTGATCGACATCGCCTCGCTCTGGTCGTGCGTGACCATCACCGTCGTGGTGCCGACCTTGCGCTGCACCTGGCGCAGCTCGAACTGCATTTCCTCGCGCAGCTTGGCGTCGAGGTTCGACAGCGGCTCGTCGAGCAGCAACACCGGCGGAACGATCACCAGCGCCCGCGCCAGCGCGACCCGCTGCCGCTGTCCGCCGGAAAGCTCGCGCGGGTACTTGTCGGCATGCGCTTCGAGGTGCACCAGCCCCAGCGCGTCGCGCACGCGTTCGCGCCGCTCGGCCTTGGGCATCTTGCGCATCTCCAGGCCGAAGCTCACGTTGTCGCTCACCGTCATGTGCGGGAACAGCGCGTAGGTCTGGAACACGATGCCCAGGCCGCGCGTGTTGGCCTTGACGTGCGTGATGTCGCGGCCTTCGAGCTCGATCTTGCCGCTGCTGACCGGCTCGAAGCCCGCCACCATCTGCAAGGTCGTCGTCTTGCCGCAGCCCGATGGACCGAGCAGCGAGACGAACTCGCCTTTCTCGACCGTGAGGTTCATGTCGGCCACCGCGCAGGTGTCGCCATAGAACTTCGTGACGCCGGAGAGTTTGAGAAATGACATGCGCGGACCTCGGTATGCGGGTTCAGGATCAGTCCAATCTATTGCAAGGACCGGGCCGAATCGCATCGGGTATTCCATACATCAGAATCTTTCTGCAATTTCTTCCGATGAGTGGAATACCTGAAGCAAAATTGCTGCACACAATTCCGCCAGACAGTTCATGACAGACATACAAGCTCCTACCGCCGGCGTCCCGCGCCTCTTCTCCGTCATCCGCGCGCTGACCAAAGTGCACGCCGATGGGGGCCGCGTCACGCAAATCGCACGTTCCGTGGGCCTGACCCAGGCCACGACGCACCGTTTGCTGCAATCGCTCGCTTCTGAGGGCATCGTCGAGCAGGACGCCCGCACCAAGCTCTACCGGCTCAGCATCGAGTTCTTCGCCCTCGCCGCGCACGCCGGCAACCCCGGCGACCTGCGCACGCTGTGCAAGCCGGCGCTGCTGCGGCTGTGCGCGAGCCTGGGCGACAGCATCTTCTTATTAGCGCGCAGCGGTTTCGATGCGGTTTGCCTGGACCGCAGCGAAGGGCCGTTCCCGATTCGCTCGTTCACCGGGGATATCGGCGGGCGCATTGCGCTGGGTGTCGGTCAGGGTGCGCTGGCGATATTGGCGTTCTTGCCGGAGGCGGAGCGGGAGGAAGTCATTCGCTTCAACCTGTCGCGGGTGCGGGAGTACGGGGTGTACGACGAGGTCTATTTGCG
>JAQGMX010000212.1 GCA_028292145.1 Variovorax sp. | reverse complement strand
CCAAGGCCGCCTTCAGCCCGGGCCTGCAGGCCTACGCGAAGAACATGGCCGAGATCGAGGCCATGAACGGCGTCGACTGGAGCAAGCTGAACCCGCGCCGCGCGGAGTACATCGATCGCTTCAACCGAGAGGTGAAGGTCTAGGTCGTCGATGGTCGCATCGGCTTCCAAGGAAGACATCTACAGCCGCATCTACGACGCCATCGTCGAGCATCGCCTGTTGCCCGGCACCAAGCTGACCGAGGAGCGGATCGCCGAGCTGTTCGCCGTGAGCCGGACGCAGGTACGCGGCGTGCTGCAGCGGCTGTCGGTCGAGCAGCTGGTCACGCTGATTCCGAACCGCGGCGCCTTCGTCACCACGCCGAGCGCCGAGGAGGCGCACGACGTGCTCGAGGTGCGGCGCACGCTGGAGCCGGCCGTCGTGCAGCAACTGATGGCGCGCATTGCAGCCGGCAAGGCGCCGACGGCGGTGAAGCAGCTGCGTGTGCTGGTTCGGCGCGAGGCGCAGGCGCGCGAGGCCGGCGATCGTCGCGCGACGGTGCGGCTGTCGGGCGAATTCCACGTTCAGCTGGCGCAGCTTTCGGGCAGCAGCATCATGACGCGGATGATGCGCGAGCTGACGCCTCTGACCTGTCTCGCGATCCTGACCTTCGAGGCGCCGACCGGCGCAGCCTGTCCCAACGACGAGCACACGCGGCTCATCGACGCGATCGAGGCCGGTGAATTGGAAAGAGCCGTCTCGCTCATGACCCACCACCTGCACCACATCGAGAAAGCGCTCGATCTCGACGCCGAGGAACACCCCGAAACCGATCTGGCCGAAGCGCTGCTCGGCTGAGAGCCGGCTAATCCGACAGGTTCGTCGGGAGCTGCGCGCGGGCGAGCTCCAGCTGTTTCATGATCGCATGGCGCAGCAGCCGCGGCGAAACCGGTTTGTAGAGCACGGCCACGCCGGCGGCGGCGACCTCCCTCAGGCGGTCGGGCTTGGTTTCGCCGGTGACCAGCAGCCGGGCCGTCGCCGGCGTGATGCCGCGCGGGTGGCGTTGCAGTGCGGCCAGCACGTCGAGCCCGTTGTCGCCGCCGCGCAGCAGCAGATCGCTGAGCACGATGTCGGGCGGGCGCGTCCAGACATCGGCCAGCGCCAACGCCTCGTTGCGGCTCTGCGCCACCAGCACATCGGCGCCGCTTTCCGACAGCACCACCTGCAGCCCCAGAAGGATGCTGCGCTCGTCGTCGATCACCAGCACCCGCACGCCGTCGAGCCGCTCCTGGTCTTCGGCCGCCGGCACGATCGGCGAGAGCGTCGATTGTCGCGACGCGGCCCTCACCAGAAGATGGACGCAGGTGCCGCGCTGCGGCCGGGACGCCAGCTCGACCCGCGTGGCGAGCAGGGCGGCGAGCCGCTGCACCGTCGCCAGTCCCAGGCCCAGGCCGCGCTCGCCGCGTTCGGCCGGGCGCTCGTGCGGGTCGACCTGATAGAACTCCTCGAACACGCGCGCCTGATGCTGCGGCGCAATCCCCACGCCGGTGTCCCAGACATCGATGCGGATCCCGCGCCCGCGCCGCCGAGCGCCGACGAGCACGCCGCCACTGATCGTGTGGCGCAACGAGTTGGACACCAGGTTGTTGAGGATGCGCGCGAGCATCAGGTAGTCGCAGCGCACGATGGCGTCCGTCTTGCGGACGACGAGACGCAGGTTCTGCGCCTCCGCCACCGGGCGGAAATTGCGGCTGAGTTCGTCGAACAGCGTGTCGAGCGCGAAATCGGTCCATTGCGGATGAACGACGCCGGCGTCGAGTTGCGAGAGATTGAGCAGTCCCGAGAACAGCCGGTCGAGCGAATCGACGCATTCGCGGATGTGCTCGATGCGCTGCAGCCGCACCGGATCGGTCTCGCCGTTGGCCAGGCCGTCGGAAAACAGCGTCAGCGCATGCAGCGGCTGGCGCAGGTCATGGCTGGCGGCGGCCAGCATGCGCGTCTTGGCCAGGCTGGCGACCTGCAGTTGCAGGTTCTTGCGCCCGAGTTCGGCGGTGGCGTCGACGATGCGGCTCTGCAGCATTCTTCGGCTTTCGGCCAATGCGCTTGCGGCTTCGTTGAAACCGCTCTGCAGACGCCGCACCTCGGCCGTGCCGCTCAGCTCGACGCGAACGTCGCGTCCGGCGCCGAGCCGGTCCATCGCCTCGCCCAGCGCACCGATCGGCGCGCTGATCCGTCGTGCAGCCCACCATCCCGCCAGCCCGACGCCGATCAGGCTGGCCGACAGCACCAACGCCACGTTGAGCCACACCGACTGACGGGCGCGGTCGACGGTGTCGAGGCCGATTTCGACCATCACACGCCCGATCCGCTGGCCTTCGTCGCTCAACACCGGCATCACGACCTGCAGGCCTTTGCCGTGCATTCGGCTGGCGGTCGAACTGGCAACGATCTCGCCGTCTTCCGACCAGATCTGTACCAACTGGACGTGAGGCTGGAAGATGCCCGACATCGCCGCCCGCTGCAGCGTGCGCCGGTCCATGTGGCCGAGCGGAACCTGTGCCACCGTCGCGACCTGGAGCGCTACCGTCTGGGCATTGGCCCGCATCAGTTCCGTGACGTTGTCCAGATGTTGCCGCGTGAGCACGCCGATGGCGCCCATCGTCGCTACCGTCGCCGGCAAAACGGCGAGCAGCACCAGCTGCTGTGCCAGCGAGAGTCCCGCCCACAACTGGGATTGGGAAAATTTGCGGCGTAAACCAAGGAAAAACTGCATGGTTCAGCCCCCTTGTTGGTATCTAATTGTGTGACCGACACATTCCGTTGACTATCCCCCCATTCGGGATGGTCGATCGCACAACTTCACGACATGCCGACGTTTTCTGTCCGTGAGCTGTTCTGTCTTTTAGCGCACGCAGCGATGGTTGTCTGCCTGATCCTGGTAACTTGCGCGCCGGTGCCTGTGGCCGCGCAGGTGCAGGTGCCGGTGCGCTTCGGCATCCTTCCGCTCGGCGGCGCCTTCGAGTCGCGCAACGACTGGGAGCCGGTGCTTGCCGACCTGAGCCGCGCGCTGGGTCGGCCGGTGCAGATGCTGTCGGTGAATTCGTACGAAGCGCTGGAGCAGGCGATCCAGCGCGACGAGGTCGACATGGCGTTCCTGTCGGGCCGGATGGCGCTCGATGCCGTGACGCAGCGCCGCATGCGAGTGGTTGCGCAGGTCGTGCGGCACGACGGCCTCCCCGGTTACCGCGCGATCCTGCTGACCCGGAAATCGGGTTCTCCGGACACGCTCGAAAGCCTGCTCGCCACGCCGGAGCGCTGGCGGCTTGCCAGGGGCGACAAGCGATCGGTTTCGGGTTTCATCGTGCCCCAACTCCAGTTGTTCCTGCCCCACCGCATTGCGATGGAAACTCGCTTTCGCAGCGAACTGGTCGGTACGCACCAGTTCGCCGCGCTCGCGGTCGCCAACGGAGAGGCCGACGTCGCCACCAACAACACCGCGGATTTCGCGCGCTTCAGCCTGCAGTTTCCCGCCGAGGCCGGCAGCCTGAAGACGATCTGGCAGTCCGATCTGATCGCGCATGCCCAGATCGTGGTGCGGCGCGACTATCCGCCCGCTTTTTGGCGTGACGTCCAGAAGTTCCTGGTCGGCTACGCCCGTCGCAGCGGACCGCGCGGCGACCTGGAACGCAGCTACCTGAAAACCCTGCACGATCTGGCGGGCTTCGTCGCCGCAGACGACAGCTCGCTGCTGCCGGCGGCGACCTTGTCCTATCAGCTGGCCCGACAAAACGCTCTGGAAGGGCAATGGGTCAGCGAAGCAGCCAAGGCGGCTCGGTTGCAGCGCATCGAGGACACCTACGCCGCCCAGCGCACGATGCTCGACGACGCCGGCCGCTGAGCGGCGCCGAGCGGCCTCGGGCGGGCCCCAAGCGTTGTCCTACTGCGTTGGGCATAGGTGATTGCCGGCTTGCCGCCTTGTCGTCCGGCGAATTCGTCGGTATGTTCAACAGCCTTCCGTCACAGGCCGGGTACTGGAGTCACATGCCATGAAAATCCTCGTCGCCGACGACCACCGACTCATCGTCGAGGCAGTCAAGGCGAAGCTGTCGGAGCTCGAGGGTGGCGTCAC
>JAQGMX010000195.1 GCA_028292145.1 Variovorax sp. | reverse complement strand
GATCGCCAGCGCGCTGGTGCGGTAGCCGCTTCTGCTTATCTGCGACGAGCCTACGACCGCGCTCGACGTGACCACGCAGGCGCAGATCCTCAAGCTGGTGCGCGAGCTTCAGCAGCGTCGCGGCACTGCGGTGCTGTTCATCACGCACGACTTCGGCGTGGTGTCGGAAATCGCCGATCACGTGGTCGTCATGCAGACCGGCAAGGTGGTCGAATCCGGCCCGGCGCGCGAGGTGCTCGACGCGCCGCAGCATGCCTACACGCGCAAGCTGATCGACGCTATACCGACCGGCACCGCCGAGCGCGTGACGCCGACCGATGGCGCGCCCTTCGTGCTGCAGGTGCAGGAACTGTGCAAGACCTATGTGTCGGGCAACGGGCTTTTCAAGAAAGGACGCTCGGTGCAGGCGGCGAAGGACATCAGCTTCGATCTGCGGCGCGGCGAGACGCTGGGGCTGGTCGGCGAATCGGGCTCGGGCAAGTCGAGCGTCGGCCGCTGCCTGGTCGGGCTGGCACCGTTCGACACCGGACGGATCCTCTTCAAGGGCCGCAACCTGGCGCAGCACGGAAACTTCCGCAAGGAGGCCGCCGGCCGCATCCAGATGGTGTTCCAGGACCCGTACGCCTCGCTGAACCCGCGCCACCGCATCGGCGCCGCCATCGCCGGCGGACCGATCGCGCAGGGCGTGAGCAAGACGGAAGCCATGGCGCGCACGACCGAGCTGCTGAAGCTGGTCGGCCTCGGCGCCGACGCCGCCATGCGCTACCCGCACGAGTTCTCCGGCGGGCAGCGCCAGCGCATCGGCATCGCGCGTGCGCTGGCGATGCAGCCCGAACTGCTGGTCGCCGACGAGCCGGTCTCCGCGCTCGACGTGTCGGTGCAGGCGCAGGTGCTGGACCTGTTCGCGCAGGTGCGGAAGCAGTTCAAGCTGGCGATGGTCTTCATCACGCACGACCTGCGCGTGGCCGGCCAGATGTGCGACCACATCGCGGTGATGCAGCGCGGCGTGGTCGTCGAGTACGGCGAGACGCACAAGGTGCTCGGCGACCCGCAGCATCCGTACACGCAGAAGCTGATCGATGCGGTACCGCGGCTCGCCGCGCCGGTGGCCGCATGAACGCCGGCACGCCGCTCCCCTGCGTCGCGCTGCTCAGCGAAGTGCTCGACCTCGGCTATCTCGCCAACGCATTCCGCAAGGAATTTCCGGGCATCGATCTGCGCATGGGCAACGACGTGGCATCGCTCGGGCCGGTCGAAGACGTCGACGTCGCGGTGTGCTGGTTTCCGCCGCACGGGTTGCTCGCACAGTTACCGAAGCTGGCGCTGATCCAGTCGCTTGCCGCAGGCATCGACCACATCGCGGCCGACGCCGATCTGCCGCGCGACCTGCCGCTGTGCCGCATCGTCGACACCACGATGGCCGCCGGAATGAAGGCGTACGTGAGCTGGGCCGTCGTGCAGCAGCATCGCGGCATGGCGGCGTATGTCGCAAGCTCGGCAGCCGGTCGATGGGAGGAGCAGCCGGTCGTTTCGCCGCGCCACCATCGGGTCGGCATCGCGGGACTCGGCACGCTGGGCATGGCCTGCGCCGAGGCGCTTGCCACCATCGGTTACCAGGTGCGCGGATGGAGCCGCAGCGCCAAGACGGATCTGCCCGAAGGCGTGCAGAGCTTCCACGGCGACGACCAGCTCGGCGACTTCCTCGGCGGCTGCGACACGCTGGTCTGCCTGCTGCCGCTGACCGCGCAGACGCATGGCTTTCTGAACGCATCGCTGTTCGCGCAACTGCCGCGCGGCGCGCACCTGATCAACGTCGGTCGCGGCGATCATCTGGTCGAGGCCGATCTGCTCGCGGCGCTTCAGAGCGGCCAGCTTTCGGGCGCGACGCTCGATGCGTTCTCGGTCGAGCCGCTGCCGGCGGACCATGCGTTCTGGCGCGAGCCGCGCATCCTGATCACACCGCACATCTCGACCCGCACCGATCCCGCCGTGATCGCGCAGCAGACGCTGTCGAATCTCGCGGCGCTGCGGCAGGGCGAACGCCCGCGCAACCTCGTCGACATGGCACGCGGCTACTGAAGCGGCGTAATTTCCCAACACCTTTTCCAGCGAAGCACAGCACAAATGAACGCACACACGCACGCCGAACACGCGGCTCAGGACATCGCATCGCACCTGCATCCCTTCACCAACATGGCGACCCATCCGCAGGTCGGGCCGATGGTGATCGTGCGCGGCGACGGCATCTTCGTGGAGGACGACCGGGGCCGCCGCTATCTCGAGGCCATGTCGGGCCTGTGGTGCGCATCGCTGGGCTTCAGCAATGCGCGGCTGGCCAAGGCCGGGAGCGATGCGCTGCACGGCCTGCCGTACTACCACACGTTCAACGGCCGCTCGAACCCCGCCGCCATTGCGCTGGCCGAGAAGCTGCTCACGCTGGCACCGGTGCCGATGTCGAAGGTGTTCTTCGCCAACTCCGGCTCCGAGGCCAACGACTCCGCGGTGAAGCTGGTCTGGTATTACTTCAACGCCATCGGCAAGCCGGAGAAGAAGAAGATCATCGCGCGCAAGAACGCGTACCACGGCGTCACCGTCGTGGCCGCGAGCCTGAGCGGTCTCATCAACAACCACCGCGACTTCGACCTGCCGATCGACCGCATCCTGCACGTCGACTGCCCGCACCACTACCGCTATGCCGAGGCCGGCGAGAGCGAGGAAGCCTTCGCGACCCGCCTGGCCGACAACCTGGAGAAGTGCATCCTCGAAGAAGGTCCGGACACCGTCGGCGCCTTCATCGCAGAGCCGGTGATGGGCGCGGGCGGCGTGATCGTGCCGCCGGCCACCTACTTCGAAAAGATCCAGGCGGTGTTGAAGAAGTACGACGTGCTGCTGATCTCCGACGAGGTCATCTGCGGCTACGGGCGCACCGGCGAGATGTTCGGCTCGACCACCTTCGGCATGCGGCCCGACATCCTGACCACGGCCAAAGGCCTGTCGTCGGGCTACGTGCCGATATCGGCGGTGATGATTTCCGAGAAGATCTACGCGGCGGTCTCGGCCAACAGCGGGAAGATCGGCACCTTCGGCCACGGCTTCACCTACTCGGGCCATCCGGTGACGAGCGCGGTCGCGCTGGAAACGCTGAACGTCTACGAAGACGAAAACATCGTCGCGCACGTGCAGTCGCTCGCACCTCGGTTCCTGCAGAAGCTGCGTGCCTATGCGTCGCGCCGCTTCGTCGGCGAGGTGCGCGGCATCGGTTTGATCGGCGCGATGGAGCTCGCTGCCGACCCTGCGACCAAGACCGCGTTCGATCCGGCGCAGAAGGCCGGCGCGAAGCTGGCCGAACTGGCGCTGGCGCAGGGCCTGATCGTCCGCGCGATGGGCGATGCGGTCGCGTTCTGCCCGCCGCTCATCATCACCGCCGAACAGATCGACGACATGTTCGCGCGCTTCGAGCGGGCGATGGTGCTGTTCGAGGAAGCCATGACCGTCGAGGTCTGAAGCGCCATGAAAGCCTTCTTCACCGACGACCAGCTGCTGCACGATCCGCAGCAGTACATGCGGCTCGGCCGCATCCACAAGCCGGCCGATCTGCCGAGCCGCGCGCATGCGCTGCGCGACGCGCTGGCCTTGCGCGGCATCGCACTCGAAGCGCCGCGCGACTACGGCCGCGCACCGCTCGAAGGCGTGCACAGCACCGACTACCTCGACTACCTGGAAACGGCTTACACGCTGTGGCGCGAACTGAAGATGCGCGGCGTCGAGCCGGGCATCGAGGTGTTGCCGAACCTCTCGCCGTACTACAGCGGCACGCCGGGCGTGGCGCGCGCACCGTGTCCCTCGCCGTCGGTCGTGGCACGCACGGGTTACTACATCAGCGACCTCTCCTGCCCGCTCGGCCCGCACAGCTGGCGCTCGATCCTCCGGTCGGCGCACACGGCCGTGGCTGCCGCCGATGCGGTGCTGGAAGGCGGCGGCGCGGCCTATGCGCTGTGCCGCCCATCCGGCCACCATGCGCACCGCGACCGCGCGGGCGGCTTCTGCTTCGCCAACAACAGCGCCATCGCGGCGCACCGGCTGTGGGACCGGCATGGCCGCGTGGCCGTATTCGACGTCGATGCGCACCACGGGGACGGCACACAGAACATCTTCTATGCCCGCGACGACGTGATGACCGTGTCGATCCACGCCGATCCGTCGAACTACTACCCGTTCTATACCGGCTATGCTCACGAGCGCGGCATCGGTGCCGGAGAAGGCTTCAACCTGAACCTGCCGCTGCCGCACGGCGCGAGCGACGAAGTCTTCCTGCAGGCCGTCGACCGGGGCACCGCAGCGCTGCGCGATTTCAAGCCCGAGGCGCTGGTGCTGGCGCTGGGCTTCGACAGCTACAAGGACGATCCGATCAGCGTGCTGAAGCTCGACCTCGACGCCTACCGACACATCGGCGAACGCGTCGGCGCGCTGAAGCTGCCGACGGTGGTGGTGCAGGAAGGCGGCTACATGGTGGAGGCAATAGGTCCGGCGCTGGACATGTTCCTGAGCGGGTTCGAGGCCGCCCGGTGAACGCTGCGGGTCAACGTGCGGGCGTCGCCTTCTTCTTCTGCGCGCTCGTTGCCTTCGCTTCCTACGACGCGTTCTGCAAGTTCATGCTGCAGTTCTATCCCGCGCCCTTCATCAACATCATGCGGTACGTCGCGGTGACCGGCATTGCGTTCGCGATGCTGCTGCACCACGGCGACCTGCGCTTCTGGCGCGCGCCGCACAAGAAGCTCCTGCTGCTGCGCGGGATGATGCTCGCGACCGTCGCGACGTGCTTCATGACCGCGCTGACCTGGATGCCGCTGGCCGAGGCCACCGCCATCTACTTCACCGCGCCGCTGCTGATGGTCGCGCTGTCGCCGTGGATGCTCGGCGAACACGTGCCGCGCAGCCGCTGGGTTGCGGTCATCTTCGGTTTCGGCGGCATGCTGCTGATCGTGCGGCCGGGCGGCAGCCTGCCGCTGCTCGGCACGATGCTGATGGTGGTGTCGGCCGCCTGCTACGCGATCTTCCAGCTGCTCACTCGCCGTCTCGCAGGTCAGGTCGCAAGCCCCGTGCAGTACGCATGGACCGCGCTGGCCTGTCTGGTCGTCACACTGATCCCCGTGCCGTTCTTCCTGCCGGCGCAGATGCCGCCGTTCGGCGATGTGCTTTTGCTGCTGGCCGGTGGCGCCTGCAGCGGCGCGGCCCAATGGTTGCTGCTGGCGGCCTTCGCGCGGGTCGAGGCATCGACGCTGGCGCCGCTCAACTACTTCCAGCTGCTGCTGGCCGTCGCCTTCAGCACCTTCTGGTTCCACAAGGCGCCGGACGCGCTGGCGACTGCCGGAATCGCCCTGATCGTCGCCGCCGGCCTGTATCTGGCACGCTCGAACATCGCCGCGAAACCCCGACCGGTATTGAACTGACGAGACAGACACCATGACAAGCCCATCCTTCAGCAAACCCGGCAAGGGCGGCGACGACACGCTGTTCGCGTCCGTCGAATCGCCCGACCTCGTCGACCTGGTCGAAGCCCAGCTGACCCGCGCCATCGTCGACGGCAAGCTGCCGCCCGGCGCGCGCATCGTCGAGGCCGACATCGCCCGCCGCATGGGCATCAGCCGCGCGCCGGTACGGGAAGCAGCGCGACGGCTCGAACGCCAGGGCGTGCTGGTCGCGCGGCCGCGCCACGGCTTCGCGGTGCGGACCATCAGCGTGCAGGAGATCGACGACCTGTACGAGGTGCGCATCAGCATCGAACTCACCAGCATCGAGCTGGCCTGCCGCAAGGCCGACGAAGCCGGCATGGCCCGCGTGAAGACGCTGCTCGACAGGATGATGCGGCCCGACGCGGCCACGCCGCAGGACGAGCGCATCGCCACCGACCTCGAACTGCACATGCTGATCTGCGAGCTCGCCGGCAACGCGCGGCTGCTGCGGATCTTCACCGACACGCAGATGGAGATGCGCATGATCATCGCGCTCATCAACGCGGTCGACGACTCGGCCGCAGTGGCCGCCACGCACGGCGTAATCGTGGCCGCATTGCTACGCCGCGACGCCGACGCGGCCAAGCACGCCATGCGCGTGCACCTCGAATACGCCTGGGAGCACGTGCGCGCGCTGTTCGTCGAACAGCACGGCACCGATCCCGTCCAGCCGCGCCGCCGCATCGAACTCGGGGCCCTCGCATGAAAGTCGTCTACTGCGAAACCCACAAGGACCACGATCCGCAGCTCTTCATGGTGCGCGGCAAGCTCAAGCGCAGCAACGAGCAGCCCGAGCGTGCGTTCCGCCTGCTGAAGGCGGTGCAGTCGGAAGGCCATGAGATCGTCG